>JBILWF010000587.1:0-2828 GCA_044370075.1 Chthoniobacteraceae bacterium
TGCAATCGAGCGTGGAAAACATTCCGCGACTCTCCTGCGGGTTAATTGGGGACGGAGAGATTGCCCTACCGCCGACGCTTTGCAACCCGTTTTTTGCGAAAAAAGTAAAAAAAAATCCCGGTTGGCACGAAAAACGCCTTCCGTGCTTTAGCGAAGCAGTTCCCCCTCAGGCAGAGAAGCTTTCCCCGCAGGAACAGTGGGCTACCGCATTAGGATTGGTCACCTTAAAGCCCCCTTTTTGAAGATCGTCTGAAAAATCTAGTAGTGAGCCGCTCACAAAAAGAGCGCTTTTGGGATCCACCACGACGCGAACGCCCGCGCTCTCTACCAGAATGTCCCGAGACACCGGACCATCCACCAAATCCATTTTGTACTGAAGGCCCGAACAGCCCCCTCCTATAACCGCAACCCGCAGAGCACCGCCCGGCCTCCCCTGCCGCCCCAGAAGGGTTTGCACCTTCGTGGAGGCGGCGTCGGTCACCTTTATTAACTTCTCATTTCCGATCTTGTAAGGCAGAGGAGCGCTCATGGGGCGGAATTTAAAGGTTCACCGGGCAATCGAAACGTCCCCGAAAAGAGCGCGAATTTGCTCCTGCATCTCCAAGGCCTTGCGTCGGGGATCTTCCGCCTTTCGAATAGGCCTTCCCACCACAACGTGATCCGCCCCGGAAAGAAAGGCCTGCTCTAAAGTCATAGTCCGCTTTTGGTCATCCTCGACCCGGTTATCCACCGGCCGGATCCCTGGGGTAACGATCAGCAACCGTTCCCCGAGGTCTGCTCGCAGCCGGGCGGCCTCCAGTCCGCTGGATATCACCCCATCGCACCCGAGAGCCAGAGCACGCCGCGCCCGGGAAAGCACCAAATTCTCCACATCGCAGGAGAACCCCAGATCATCCAAATCCCCGCGGTCCAGCGATGTAAGAACCGTAACTGCAAGAACTTTCATGTCCCCCTTGGCAGCAACTGCTCCCGCGAGTATGGACTGGCTGCCGTGAACCGTGCAGCAATCGACCCCGCGTTGGGAGAGGTTGGAGACCGCGTTTTTCACGGTCTCGGGAACGTCAAAAAACTTCAGGTCCACGAAGATCTTCTTTTCTCGGCTAAGGAGCTGGTCGACGAGCCTCCAGTACCCGTCCGCCATGAAAAGCTGAAATCCCAACTTGTAAAATCGGACGGAATCTCCAAGTAGGTCAACCCAGTTCAAAGCTTCGTCAATGGTTGGCAGGTCAAGGGCAAAAATCAAACGCTCGGCGGGCGAGATTGGTTTGGCGGAGAGCAGACTGGTGTCACGCATTAGCCGAAAACTATCCCGCTCCCGAAGCCCCGTGCCAAGTGCGGAGTTCCGCATACGGCGCCGCTTACTGCGCAACCACCTCACGGACGTAAATATTCACATGCCCATCCGCGCCGTGCCGCACCTCCCGGATTTCAAATCCCCGCCCCTCCCCCCGCAACACAGAGGAGCCTCGCGAAGGGGGAACGGTTCCCGCCGGGTATTCCACTATCACCCGGGTGGGAACTCCCCCTCCATCTGAGGATTCCTGGCGCATCACCGCTTGATTACGGTCCGCGGCAGTCACCAGAAACTTGCCCCGCAAATACACTGGCGCGCCGTCGTTGCGGCCGCGCAGGGAGACAGCTTGGTCGAGGGACACGGACCTGCCCTGCGGCTGCTTGCCGGGTCCGTAAACACGCCAGGACTCCGAACGCGCAGCTGCGCTCATGGAAGGCGCCGCCACAACCACCGGCCTCGCCGTCGCAGGCGGCCCCAGACCGCCGCCCGGAGAATCACCTCCGGCACCCGCTGAAGCAACCGGCACGACGCGAGGGGGAGGAGACGACGGCGTGCCCGCCTGAACCTGCCCTGCCGAGGCGACCGCCGGTGCAGTGGAGGGATTAGCCGCGGCTTTGCCAGCCACAGACGGCGAGGTCGCTGCAGCGCTGGCCGCGGGAACCGCAACCGGACCGGCACCGGAGGGTTTACTTGCCGCAGCACCCGAGGCGGAACCCCCGGCGCGCACCGCTAATGCCTTGGGCGGGGCGGCGGGTGCAACCGGCGCCGGAGCCGGAGACTCCGGCGGGGGAGACTTCGGTTGAGAATCCGAGACTGAGGGTTTGGAAGCCGTTTTGGCCACCCGGGCTTTTTCCGGATCCGCCGCGGTTTTCGCCCCGGGTGGGGCCGGAGGGCGCGTCGCGACGCCCGGCCCTCCCTGCCCCCCCAGAACGGCAACCTTCGGGGGAGCGGCGTTCTCGCCCGCAACCGGCTCGGGTTTGGGCTGGATCTTGGCCGGTTCCGCGCCCTCGGATGACTGGCGGGCCGGCTTCTCCGCAACGGAGTCTCCGGTCGGCACCGGTTTGGGCGCGTCCATGCGCACCACCTCGCTCGCGTCCCGCACCTCGGGTGCCGCGGGTTGGTCCTCCGCCGCAGCACGGCCCGCCAGACGCTTTTTGCGCTGCTCCATCTGCTCGCGGAAAACAGCCCGAACCTCCTCTCCTTGTATGAGCGGGAGTCCCGAGTCCACGTTCAGTTCCCTGGGGGGCTCCAGCGAAAAGGAACCCAGACCGTTTTTCAGAGCATACTGCCCGTACAAAAGTGGAACCACGGTCAGATGCAACCGCCCATCCTGGGCACGCCCCACATGCACGACCGCCGAGAGATCCAGCGTCCGGTCAAGCCGGATTTCCACCCCGGGCCGCACCAACGCCCGGATATCCTCAAGGTGCTCGGGGTTAGCCGTGTACACCAGTTCGGCAAGCACCTGGGGAGAGTCCACCGCCTGCGTCAGTGCGACAACTCCGGAGGGAAAAAAATCATTTGGACGCAAGTC
>JBILWF010000588.1:0-2826 GCA_044370075.1 Chthoniobacteraceae bacterium
CCGAGAGGAGTCGATTCGGGGGTATTCGATTCAGGGGTGAGCCTCCTTCTGCTGGGGACCCCGGAGACGGATGCGACCCGTCTTGAGAGCGAAATCACGCGGGCCCATCCGCAGGCCCGTGTTACCCTCGTGGTCGACCCGGCGCGGTTCGCCTCCGCCTTGGAGGAGAACACGGCCCAGCTTGTTGTCTTGGATCACCACCCCCCCCGGACTGACGCAGCGGAGACCCTCCGCGCAGCGCGGGAGCGCCTTCCCGGGGTGCCGTTTCTTGTCCTTTCCCACCCGGAGGACGAGTACGCCGCTGGGGCGCTGCTGGGCGCGGGCGCGACGGATTTCCTGCCGCGGACGCATCTGGAACGTCTGGGCCCGTGCATCGCCCGGGCCCTCCGCGAAAGAGGGCTGCACTTGGAACTGGAACAAACCCGCCGGAACCTCCGCAGCTGCAACCGCGAACTCGAACGACTTGCGCGCAGCGCGTCGCTTGAGCTGTTTCTGAAAACCCAGGCCATGGAGGAGGAATTGCGGCTGTCGCAGAAAATCCATCACGCGCTGCTGCCCAAGCGCATCGCTCCCGTCATAAGCCCGGCCCCGCCCCCGAGCGCAACCACGCCGCGCTCGGTGCGCTTTGCGAGCCTTTACCGGTCCGCGAGCGTGCAGGGAGGGGACTTTTTCCACCTCGGACGTACCACCGACACAAGCGTGAATCTTTTTATTGGCGATGTGATGGGCCATGGCGTCCGGGCAACCCTCGTGAGCACCATGCTGCGCGCCCTGGATCGAACCCTCGATCCAGAAGCCATTGGACCCGAGCGGCTGCTGCACTGCATGAACCAAGCCCTGTGCAACCTTGCGGAGGACTCCGATCTGCTGGTGTTTGCTACTGGGTGCGCCCTCACGCTGGATCTTCAAAGCGCCACGCTGCTCTTTGCCAGCGCGGGACATCCGCCACCGGTCTGCCTGCCGGCACGCGGCAACCGCCCCGTGTTTCTGGGCACCCGCGCCCCCCGGCATCCCGCGATGGGAATTTTCCGGGACGCCACCTTCACGCTCCAAAGCCACAGACTGGAGGAGAACGACAAAGTCCTCCTGTATACGGACGGAATATTCCAGATGGAGAACGAAACGGGGTGCTGTCTGGGCGCGGAAATCCTCGAAGGCCAGCTCCGGGAACGGATCCGGCTCCCCCTGCAACCTCTTCTGGACTCCCTTCTCTCATTCTTGATGGATTACACGGGCAGCGCGCCGCCGGCCGATGACATCTGTATGCTGGGCCTTGAATTAAACGCGTCCCCCCCGCAGGCCGCCTGAATGCGGGCCGGACCGCCGGGCGGGAGGAAGTCCGGTGCCGGTTGCGACAAAGCGAAAGCTGCCCGGAAAGGCAAAACGCGCCTTCATCCGGGCGGTGGCGCCTTGGAACCGCCGTCCTCCGCCAATCGGTTTGCGGAGCAGGAGGCAATTTGTTGGTTTCCGGGTAGAAACCGCGTTGGGCCGTCCTTTTTGCTCGCCCCCCAAAAGGCCCCCCTTGCGCGGCCGGGAAATTGGGAGTATTCTAAAGGCGTGCTTTGACGTCCGTCGAGAGGCGGGTATGCGGGGCACCCCGGAAAGGGGGCGTACTGGTTTCGACTGAAAGGTGGAGACACAGACGGCATGCCGAGGAAGCCTGGTTGGCCTCGTTAAAAACTCTGGGCAAGCAAATAAACGCCAACGATTACGAAGATCTGGCTCTTGCTGCTTAATTAGCGGCAACGCCCTCCGGCTGACGCCTGTTAAGCCGGGGAGCGACGACAACAGGCTGGCCGGAGGGGGGAGCCGCCGCTTCCGCCGGTGAGATCGACCGTGGGGGCCCGGGAGCACGAAACCCGCCCGTTGGTGTCGTGCTTCTTGAATAAAAAGCGGCGCTAAGCATGTAGATGTTTGTGACGAAGGCTTTTAGGACAGGGGTTCAACTCCCCTCGCCTCCACTTTTTTGAAAATAAGTTACTTAGGACGACTTTCCTCCTCGAGTAGTACTTCTAGCAGTACAACGTCCGGCACCGTGCGCCCTTGTTTCGCAGCGTTTACCGGCCTCGTTTTTTGGTTCAATACGGTACCGGAACTGCCGATTGTCCTCCCATGGCGTCTAAGAAACCAAAGGCCTCACAGAGACCCACGAAAGCCCCCAACAATCAGTTGGAGGGAATTTCCGGTCAGCAAATCATCGAGCAGCTCAACGCCTCTTGGACAAGCCGTCCCGACGCCCTAGAGATTCTGGTGAAGTGCGCGACCCTCATTCGGGGTTTAGACGCTTTGCATCCAGATTCTCACGGAAGACACTCCCCTACAGTGGCTGCAGTCGCAGCAGTCGAACTTATCAATGCCTGCGAACTCGCTCTCAAAAAAGAGGGCTTAAGATCGGCAGAACGGATCAAGGAGCAAGAAAGAGAGATCGTGGAGTCCGCCAGAAAACCTGGGCCAATGAATTTCGACGAGGGCGTCCAGTTTCTGTTGGACTTGGCGGACAGGAGGCCTAATCGAGTGGAGAAGGCGCTTCAAACCCTGCTTCAGGAGGATTTTACTAAAGAGCCAAGGCGCCCCCGGGAACTAGAGCCTCTTCGCCAGATTATATTCGGCGGCCCAACTCCACTTTGCCCAGAGCGGTTCGTTAAGGTGGAGTTGGCATGGTATCGCAAAAAGGGTTTCTCCTCAGACGACCTTATTCGCCTTAAGTCGCTGCGTTGACGGGGCATATCACCCGCCATGAACTCAGGACGAGCGACAGCCCTCTAGACAGCGCCAAGGTGTCCACGTGAGACACACATTTATTAGCCTCAAATGAGCCAATGTGAC
>JBILWF010000589.1:0-2825 GCA_044370075.1 Chthoniobacteraceae bacterium
CGCCAGCGCCCAGGCACCAAGGGCGATTTCCCCAACACGTGCTCCACGCTACAACGGCTTGTGAAACTATATCTACGGGCGTTTTGGCAACCGAAAAGCCATCGGTGTCCTAGGAACGCAGCACCACTCTCCAGCTTCGGGGTCCGGGCTAAAATTGACCTCCAGGCGCACCGGCGCGGGTGAAACGGGTTCTCGCAGATCGCGCGGCATTCCCGAGTCATTCGACACGCCGTGGGACGGGGCATCCAGATGCGGGCCGAATCCGAGGCACCGCGGTGCGGAAACCCTCCCGGCCTCCGTGGGAGGCCGCCGTCCATGCGTTCGTTTTTCTATAGAAAGGGAGTGATTCCGGGCAGCGCAACCGGGGAACCGGCAGCTTCATGTCCCAGCCCAGCGCCGGGGAACCAGGCGTTCCTTGGAGTTGAACGCCATGTCCCATGTGATTCCCTGGCCGGTGTCGGCTGCGATGCGTCCCACCATGGACAGCAGGGTGCTCGAGGCCATGCGTTCGCCGTCGTTGATGGGCCCCCCCTCGCGGATTGAGGCGAAGAACTCATCGTGTTCGACCTGATACATGTCGCTGGCCCCGGGCTGGTAGCGCCATTTTTTCCTGCCGCTGAGCTTTTTAATAACAATGCGCTTGCTGGATCCATTGATTCCGCAGATGCCCTCGCTTCCGGAGAAGTATTCGCTGTTGGATGCTGCGGTGAGATTAATTTGCCGGCTTGCGCGGAAGCTGAGCAGTCTCCCGGGGTCGTCGTAGACGGCATTCCGGTGCACATGATCGAGACGATCAACAAGCTCATGCGCGTGCAAAAAGAGCTCGTGCAGGATTTTGGCCGCGAACCCACCCCGGAGGAAGTGGCGGAGGAAATCAACCTGCCCGTAGAACGCGTCCGCGCCGTGCTCAAAATGGGCCAGCAGCCCATCTCCCTCCAATCCCCTGTGGGCAGGTGATTTCTGGCGCGCGCGCTAGGTGCCCTTTCAAAAAAGGTGTGTCAGAATTCCCCCCGGGCGGGAGTAACCTTGTGAAGAATGGATCGCCCCCAATCCAGTCACGAAGCCTTTATCATGCTGCTTTTGCGCCATGAGGCGATGGTGCGCGCCACCATCCGCGCGGTGGTGTTGCGGGCGGAGGATGTGGACGAAATCATGCAGGCGGTGAGTCTCGTGGCATGGCGCAAGTTTGATTCCCTGACGGATCACTTGGGCTTTGGACGGTGGGCATGTGTCATCGCCCGGCATGAGGTTCTGAAGTTCAAACGCGCCAAGGCGCGCGACCGGTTTGTGCTGGATGATTCGCTGGTCGAACAAATCCTCGAGGAAGCTGGGGCGGAATGTGAACTCCGGGCTCAAAGGCTTCCGCTCCTGGAACGCTGCCTCGAAAAACTTCCGGATTCACGACGGCAACTGCTCATGCAGGTGTATTCGCCGGGCTGCACCACCCGATCCTTGGCGGAGCGTCTTGGCCAGTCCGAGGACGCTCTGTATCAACTGCTGCGGCGGTTGCGCCTTGAGTTGAAGCGCTGTGTGGAATTGGGGCTGGCCCGCGGGGAGGTGGACGCATGAAAAAGCAGGATCTCGAATTGCTGGACGCCTGGCGGCACGGGCGCCTGGCACCGGAAGCCTTCGAACAGCTTCAGCGGCGTCTCAAACAGGACGCATCGCTGCGGGCTGCGCTGCGCGCGCTTGCTGATGTCGAGGAAGGGTTGTCTTCGCTCGCCCTCGCAGAAGCCAGCTCCCACGAATTTGCAGCGTCCCGGCAGGACGCGGACCGCTCCGCCACCGACTCCCCCGGCGCAGACCTGCTGCGTCCCCATGCCGTGCGCCCGGCGTGGTTTCCGTGGACCATCGCTGCCGCGGCGTGCGTGGTTGCAACCATCGCGTGGGTGGTGCCGCGCGAGCGCCCGCCAAAGCCAGCATCCCTCCCGCCGCCGGCAACGGCGGTAAATCACCTCACCGCAATGCTCGTGGACGAGGCGGGAGCGGTTTTTGCACATCCAAGACAACGCGGCGAAGTGCGCTTCGATCCGGGGGTTTACGATTTGGTGTCTGGAACGGTGCATCTGCGCTACGTCAACGGCGCGGATCTGATCGTGGAGGGCCCCGCCCGGTTTGAGATTCGCGATGCCTTGCGCACCCATCTCGAGGCGGGCCGCGTACGGGCCATTGTGCCGCCCACCGCGCACGGGTTCACCGTGGTAACGCGCGAGGTGGCCTACGAAGACGTCGGCACGGAGTTTGGCTTGAGCGTGAATGCGTCCACGGGCGAGAGCCGGATGCACGTCTTTGACGGGCAGGTGAACTTGCGCAGCGGAGACGCCACGGGCGTGCTCTTGCACAGTGCGTTTGTCGGGGATTCGGTGTCCTATCGCGACGGCCAGATGCAGGAGGTTTCGGACAAGGATGTGGGCGAGTTTCCCTCGCCGGGCGGAATCGGCCACCTGCGCTGGGCGGCCCAGCGGCGGGCGCGCCTGGCCGACCCCGGTTTGATCGCGTGGTTCCCCTTCGAACGGGGCGGAAATCCCTCGCACCTGGTCAATGCGGCGCGTTCAAGCGGCATACCCGACGGCCGCATCGCAGGGGCGCGCTGGGCGACCGGACGCTGGCCGGGCAAGCAGGCGCTCTGGTTTGACCGGGACAGCGATTTTGTGGAGCTGGAAATCCCCGATGAACATACCGAGATGAGCGTGGCAGCTTGGATGAAGGTGGATCGTTTCGAGCACGAGATGAGCGCCATCCTCAATTCCAACGGTGCCGAAGCCGGGGATCTGCATTTTCAAATGAACCGCCTTGGATTGCCCCGGGGCGGCATGCTCGGGGTG
>JBILWF010000048.1:0-9188 GCA_044370075.1 Chthoniobacteraceae bacterium
GAGGATTCCCCGCACAGGGCGGCGCCGGTGCGCGTGTTGGTGGTGGATGATCACCCGATGCTGCGATTTGGAGTTCAGACGGTTCTGCGCGGGGGGGCGGGCTTTGAGTGGGTGGGGGAGTGTGCCGACGGGGTATCGGCTTTGTCGCTTGCGAGACACCTGCGACCGGATTGCGCGATTGTGGACATTCTTTTACCCGGGAGCCTTGATGGGTTGGATTTAATCCAGTCCCTCAGCCGCGAACTCCCGGATTTGCGGGTGCTGGCTTTTAGCGTGCAGGACGAAATGTTGTACGCGCTCCGCGCGATTGCGGCGGGTGCGCGGGGATATCTGATGAAGGAGGCGACCCCTGCCGAGTTGCTGGCCGCGCTGGGTGCCATCCGGCGCGGGGAGGTGGTGGTGAGCGATGCGGTATCGCAGCGGTTGGTGCGGCGCGCCGTGGGATTCCGGCACATTGCCGGGGCGGGCACGGCACAGAACCTCTCGGACCGGGAACTGGAGGTCCTCACCTGGATGGGCAGGGGAGCCACAACGCGTCAAATTGCCCAGCAGTTGCGCATTTCACCCAAGACCGTGGAAACACACCGTGTGAACCTCAAGCGAAAGCTGGCGCTGGAGTCCGCGCCCGAGCTGTTGCGGTATGCGCTGGCGTGGAAAGGTCCCCGGGAATAGGAGCCGCGCCCGCGCAGGAGGGCCGTGGCGTGGAAGCCGCCTTCGGTAAATGCCGCCGGTTTTTCGCGGGCCCGGGTCCCTCCGGCCTTATGCAGGCCGGATTCCGAACCGGGTTAATTCAGCCAGAAGCCTTTCCATGGGCAGACCGATCACGTTGGTTTTGGAGCCCGAGAGGGAGGCGATAAGCCAGCCTTCGTCCTCCTGCGCGGCGTAGGCGCCGGCTTTGTCCAAGGGGTTGATTTTTTGCAGGTAGCTTTCCCGTTCCGCCTCGGAGCGGGAATGGAAGTGAACGCGGGTCGACTCCACGAAGGCGATGGCGGCCCCTCCGGGATGGAGACGCAGGTGGACGCCGGTGAGCACTTCGTGGGTTTGTCCGTTAAGCAGCCCGAGCATCGCGCGCGCTTCGTCCCACGAGGCGGGTTTGCCCAGGATTCGACTTTGGAAAACCACCACGGTGTCTGCGCCGAGCACCAGCGCGGAAGAGGGGGAGGAAGCGCCCTCCCCTGCGGTGAAAGGAACGGCCTCCGCCTTGAGTCGCGCATTGGCGGCTACGAGGGCTGGGGGATCGCCCAAGGGATCCGCGAGTTCCTCCACCTGCGGGTTTGCGGTCTCGAAGGCGATGCCGCGCTCGCGCAGGAGCGCAATGCGGCGGGGCGAGGTCGAGGCGAGTATGAGGCGCGGTGTTTGCCGGCTCACGACGCGGCGGAAGGAGGCAACTGGCGGGCGTAATCCGCGGCGGAATGTAGCGGGGTGAGGTCGGCTCCGGGGTCGAGGCGCAGTTTAAAAATCCAGCCCGCACCGTAGGGGTCGGTATTAATCAGTGCGGGATTGGAGGAGAGCTCGGAGTTGACCGTTTCAACGGTTCCGGAGGCCGGGGCGTAAATGTCGCTGGCGGCTTTCACCGATTCGACCACGCAGAGCGGCTGGCCCGCCGCGTAGTGTTTGCCCACGGCGGGCAGTTCCACGTACACGACGTCGGACAGTTCGCGCTGGGCGTGTTCGGTGATTCCTACGGTGGCGTGCGCCTCCTCGAGGCGGACCCATTCATGGGAGGCGGAGTACAGTAAATCGGCGGGGCACTGCATGGCGGGTTGGGCTGTTGGGGCTTTTACGGATGAGTTTCGGAAGGATGCGGCAGGGCGCGCTTGGTTGCAACGGCTGCGGGAAAGCGCTGACCCCGGATTTCAAGTTCGACCGGGAGTCCCGGCGTGCAGGCGTCGGCGGGGAGGTAGGCGAGAGCGATGCCGATTCCGAGCGTCGGGGACAGGCACCCGCTGGAGGTTTGTCCCAGAAGACGTTCCCCAGCCCAGACGGGATAATGCGCGCGCGGCGGGGGTGTTTTTCCCTGCATGCGCAGTCCCATGAGCCGGAGGGGAATGCCTTCTTTTTTTTGCGCAAGAAGCGCGTTTTTTCCCACAAAGTCCCCCTTGTCCCATCGGATGAAGGTTTCCATGCCGGCTTCCAGAGCGGTGTGTTCCGGGGACAGGTCTGCTCCGTGCAGGGGCAGTCCCGCTTCGAGCCGCAGGGTGTCGCGCGCTCCCAGACCGCAGGGAAGCAGGCCGAGGGGTTCGCCCGTTTGAAGGATGGCGTCCCACCACAGCGGGAGGGTTTGCGCGGGACAGAACCACTCAAAGCCGTCCTCGCCGGTGTAGCCTGTGCGCGCCACGAGCACCGGTCCGTTCGGGAGCGCGAGGGATTCAATGCTATTGCGCCGGGGAAGGGGGATTTCGGCGCCGAGCAGAAGTCGCAGAATGGATTCGCTTTGCGGGCCTTGCAGGGCCAGCGCGCCCCACAGGGTGGTTTGGTTTTCGATGCGGACCGATGCGGAGCCGACCTTGGTTTGAAGCCAGGCACAGTCGGACTCGGTCTGCGAGGCGTTGGGAACGAGGAAAAAGGTTTGGGAATCGAGCCGGTAACAGATCAGGTCATCCTGAATTCCGCCGGCCTCGTTCAGAAGGAGCGTGTAGTGTCCCCGGCCCGCAACGAGTTTTTGGGCATCGTGGGTCAGGAGGCGGTTGAGAAAACTCCCGGCATCCGGTCCCTCAACGCAAACATGGCCCATATGGGAGATGTCAAAAAGTCCCGCCGCCTGGCGCACCGCGTGGTGCTCCTGAAGAATTCCTTGGAATTGGATGGGCAGACGCCACCCGGCAAAATCCATCATCCGCGCGCCGCGGGCTTCGTGAAGGGTATGGAGGGGGGAGAGGCGGGATGCGGTTGCCATAGCGGGAGGGTCCGGGTGCGATGGGTGTTTTAAAAGAAAAACCCGCCTCCGGTGAGGGAGGCGGGTTTTGAAGAAACGCCGGTTTTAGACCGGACGCCGATCTCAAGACTACTGGAGGAGCTTGAGAGCGATCTGGCTGGCGGCATTCGCCTGAGCCAGCATCGCGGCGCCGGACTGAACGAGGATGTTCGCGCGGGCGAGTTTCGTCGTTTCCGCAGCGACGTCCACGTCGTAGATGCGGCTGTTGGCGGCTTCCACGTTGACTTTGTTCGTGTTCAGAGCGTCGAGAGCGAACTGGAGGCGGCTGGACTCAGCGCCGTTGGTGGCCATCGCGGTCGCGAGGGTCTGGATCGAGGTTCTAGCCACTTCGATCGAGGTGCCAGCCAGCTGCGTGATGTCCGTCATGCTCGCGTACACATTCTTCAGGTAGGACTGAGAGATGGACATGGATTGGCTGCTGTCCTCGGACAAGTAAACCGTCAAGGAACCGGTGCCGGTCGCGCTGAACAGGGCAACGTCGTTGAATTTGTCCGCGGCCAATTTGTCGAGTTCAGCGATCAAGGCAGCGTACTCCGTGGAGTAGTTCGCCTTGTCCGCGGTGCTCTTCGTCACATCATTGTACAGGGTGCCGAGTTCGGAGAGACGGTCCAGAACCGTGCTCGCCGTCTTCAAAGATCCCGCCTGGGTCTGCAGGAAGGACAGGGCGTTCGCTACGTTCGCAGCCTGAGCGTCCGTGCGCTTCAGAGCGGCCGTGAGCTTCATGGTGACAGCCAATCCACCTGCGTCATCCGAGGGGGCGGCGATCCGGGAACCGCTCGAGAGACGGGCCAAGCTGCGCTGCAACAGATCGCTGGAGCGGGTGAGGTTGGCAGCCGAGTAGGAGGCCGACGTGTTAGTATTGATGGTGATAGCCATAAGGATTACTTTCTTGTAGTTTGATTTCCAGCGTCCGTGCTGTAACGGCCTTTATCGGGGGCTGCCGGGCCATTTCTGGTCAAGGTTCGAATCGGAAGGTTTTCCGGATTCTTAAATGTTTTTTACGTTTTTTTTAGGCCTTCGAAGGAATTTCCGATCCGAATGCTTCGGGAACCGGGGTGGCTTGCGGGTGGGTGGTAACCAGGAGCGTTCTGCAAAAAACTTGATTGCCTGAGGCGCGGGGCGCAGTCTGCAGTCCGCCTTCCGACCCGCCCCACCCTGAACGTCCATGTCTCAAACCATTGAATCTTTGTTAAACAGCGCCAGGGAGATGCTCGTGGGCGAGAATTACGCAGAGGCGGCGCAAGAACTTCAGAAGGTCTTCAGCCTCGAACCCTCCCATGTCGGAGCGCGCTGTTTGCTTGCGGAAACCATGCACCGCCTGGGCGAGTCGGAGCAGGCTTTGGCGCTCCTTTCGGATGCGGTGTCTGCGGGTGGCCCCAATGCCGGTATTTTGGAAAACATGGGCGTCATCCTCGGAAGCCTCGGGCGCAGGGAGGAGGAAGCCGATTTTTTGATGTTTGCTTCCGAGGTGACTCCCGGGGACGCCCGGTTGCTTGAAAAAGCCGTCTCCGCTCTCCGCGCTCTCGGGAGGCAGTCGGATGCAGAGGCTTTAATTGCTCTGGCAGAGGCGCCGTAAAAGAGGAGGCCACGAGTGGGCTTCCTGGCCGTTGCGGAGTTTTGCGGCGCGCTGTCGCGAGATGCCCCGGTTAGTCATCCCCACAGGGATCTATCCATATTCCGGTAGCCCACGGCTTCCTGCAGATGCGGGCACTGGATTGACGCGGCTCCTTCCAAATCAGCAATCGAACGCGCCACTTTGAGAATCCGATCGAAGGCTCTGGCGCTCAGGTTTAAGGCGTGTACGGCCTTTTGGAGGAGGGCGGTTTCGGCGGGTCCCAGGCGGCAGTGTTCGCGGATGAGGCGGGGTGGCATTCGCGCATTGCACCGGATGTGTTCCCCCAGACGGGCGATCTGCAGGCTGCGTGCGGTGTGGATCCGGGAGCGGATGCTGGCAGACGCCTCACCCGTTTCCGCACTGGAAAGCTCATGGAAGCTCAAGGGAGGCACTTCCAGATGGATATCGATCCGGTCCAGCAAAGGGCCCGAAACGCGCTGCCTGTACTGATGCACCTGCCGTTGGGAGCAGCGGCACCGTTTTTTCCGGTCCCCAAAGTAGCCGCAGGGGCACGGGTTGAGGGCTGCCACGAGCATGAACGAAGCGGGAAAGGTCATGGTTCCGGCCGCGCGGGAAATGGTCACGCATCCGTCTTCGAGCGGTTGCCGGAGCACTTCGAGGGTGGGGCGGCGAAACTCGGGCAGTTCGTCCAAAAATAGCACGCCATTGTGTGCCAGGCTCACCTCCCCGGGGGCGGGGTTGGCGGAGCCTCCCAGCAGGCCGGCATCGGAAATGGTGTGATGCGGGGCGCGGAAGGGGCGCGAGGCGACAAAAGCGGGGGTTTGGCCGGTAAGCAGCCCGCACGTGGAGTGAATCTTGGTGGTTTCAATGGCTTCCTCCAGACTCATTGGAGGCAGCAGGGAGGGGATTCGCCGGGCAAGCATCGATTTTCCGGAGCCGGGAACACCCAGCATCAACAGGTTGTGTCCGCCGCTGACGGCCACTTCAATGGCGCGTTTGGCGAGGTGCTGTCCGCGCACATCGGCGAAATCCTCCCCCGGAGCCAATGCCGCCGCGGCCAGAAGTGCGTGCGCACTGTGCCGGGCAGGGGCCAGGGTACGTTCCCCGCGCAAGAGTTCGATGGTTTCCGCAAGCGTACTCACTCCGTAAACGGAGATTCCCTCTACCAGGGCGGCCTCCGGCGCGTTTGCGGCGGGCAGGATGAGCGACTTTTTGCCGTTTTTGCGTGCGGCCAGCGCGATGGGCAGCGCCCCGCGCACCGGACGCACTTCCCCGGTGAGGGCCAGTTCCCCGGCCACGCAAAACTGTTCCAGCCCGGAAATGCGCGTTTCCTCGCAGCAGGCCACCAGACCGATGGCGATGGGCAGGTCAAAGGAGGGACCTTCCTTGCGTAAATCCGCGGGCGCCAGATTGATCGTGGTGCGCCCCCGAGGCCAGTGCAGCAGGCTGTTGGTGACTGCTGTCGTGACCCGGTCGCGGCTTTCCCTTACCGCGGTGTCCGGAAGCCCCACGATCACAATGCCCGTGGTCCCCCCGGACGCGTTGACCTCAATTTCCACCTCCCGCCCCTCCACGCCCTGAACGGCGGCCGAAAAAACCTTCGCCAGCATACCCCCGAATCGGGGTTGGAAGCTGCGCAGGCGGCAGGGAAAAACGCGAAAAACCGCCCCCGCCAATCGACGGGCGGAGGCGGTTCTTTACCGACGCGGAAGGAGCGGTTAGCTCAGCCCCGCGACCTCCCACCCTTTGCGGTAGGTCCGGCGGATGCGTTCATTTGCTTTAGGCGCGTTCTTGAACTTGAGCGCCTTGGCATCCCATTCCAGGGTTTCCCCGGGATGGAACGTGGCGAGGCCTCCGAGCAGCACGGCCTCGGTCAGCGGACCGGAGTAGTCGAATGCAGCTGTGGGGGCCGGTCCGCCGAGCACCGCGTCCAGAAACTGCGCGTAATGGGAGCCCGCCGTGCTGGGATCCCGCTCGTACTGGAAGTCCTTGAAATCGGCCACAGGAAAGAACTTGGGCCAGTCGATGTGGGGCAGGAGCATGCGCCCCTTGGTACCGATGAAAATCGAGCCCTGTCCGGGAAGTGCCTGTCCCTCCAGCAGCGCCTGGATTTCAGCGGGCGGTTTTTGGTCGCCGTCATACCAGATCACCTTCACGGTTTTATTCTCGGTGAACTGGTTGCCCGGGAATACGTAATGGATGAGAGCGTTCGCCGACCAGCTCCACTCGTTCGGGGGCGCGCCCTCGCTGCGGATGCTCAGGGGCGAGGAAACTCCCAGCGCGTTGAAGACCGGGTCGTAAATATGGCAGCCCATGTCCCCGAAGGTGCCCGTGCCGAAGTCCAGCCGGCGGCGCCAGTTGCCCGGATGGTACACGCCGTTCACAAATGAGCGGTCTGACGCCACGCCCAGCCACAAGTTCCAGTCGAGCTCCGCAGGCACGGGGTCGGCCTGGGTCGGGGCGGGTGCGGAGTCCCCCCACTTTTTGTTGCTCCAGGTGTGCACCTCCCGGATTTTGCCGATGGCGCCGGACTGGATCAGCTTCACCGCCGTCCGGTACTGGCCCGAGGAATGGATCTGAATTCCCATCTGCGTGTGCAGTTTCTTGTCCCGGGCGATCTCCGCGAGGCGTCGCGTTTCGTACACGTCGTGCGCGAGCGGTTTTTGAATGTAGGCGTGCAAACCCAGTTGCATGGCCGAGGCGCCGATTGGCGCGTGCATGTGGTCGGGGGTGCCCACGGTGACCGCATCCAGATTTTTTGCCTCCTTTTCCAGAAGCTGCCGCCAGTCGGCGTACACGCGTACTTTCTTGTCAGGGTCGCGGGCCGCGAGCTTGTCCAGACGCCGGGAGTCCACTTCAGCGACGGTGACCAAGTCGACCTTGGGATGGGCGAGGTGCCCGGTGACATCGGACCATGCCATACCATTGGCGCCGAAGCTGGCCAGACGCACGCGGCCCGAAGGCGGCGCGGAAATCAAATTGCGCACAAAGGCTGGGGCAACGGTGCCTGCGACGCCGAGGGTGCGCAGGAAGGAACGGCGGGTAGTGTGGGTGTTCATGGGGTGGTTGGGGTGAAAGAACGCGCGCTCCATCGGGAGCGCTTTTTTCTCAGGAATTCACGGGGTTAAAGTCGCTGCCAGACCGGTTTGTTAGCGTAAACGTACCGGTAGTACTCGGCGTGCTGGAGCAGGGAGGCGGCTTTTTCGTCGAGGATTGCGTGGGTGGCCGGATGCAGGTGCAGCGCGGACGCCGGAACTCGCGGCGACAGCGGCCCCTCGATCGCAGCGGCCAGCGCCTCGGATTTGCCCGCACCGAATGCCAGAAGAAGGATCCGGCGCGTGTCGAGGATCGTCCCGATTCCCATGGTAATTACATGGTGTGGAACTGCTTCTGGTGAAGAAAAGAAGCGCGCGTTATCCGAGCGAGTGCGCGGGCTGAGGGTTTTGATCCGGGTGCGGGAGGCCAGAGAGGAGGAAGGTTCGTTAAAGCCAATGTGGCCGTCGCTGCCGATGCCGAGAATTTGCACGTCAATGCCGCCTGCAGCACGGATCGCTTCTTCGTATGCCTGACAGTGGCGGGGAACATCGGTTGAGAGGCCATCCGGGATGTGGGTGTTCTCCGGCCGGATATTGATGTGATCAAACAGGTTTTCCCGCATGAAAACCCGGTACGATGCGGCGTGTTCGGGGCCCAAGCCCACATACTCGTCGAGGTTGAAGCTGCGAACCCCGCTGAAATCGAGGCCCTCCTCGCGGTGCATCCGGATCAACTCCCGGTACAGCCCCAGCGGAGTGCTGCCGGTGGCCAGTCCCAGAACCGCATTCGGTTTGGCCCGGATTTCCCGGGCAATAAACTTCGCCGCCAGAACGCTGGCTGCCTCGGGGGAGGGTTGGATTATCACTTCCATAATGGGCGAGGGGTTGCGCACTCAACCCAGAGTGGGTTCCCGCTTCAAGCCCGTTTCGGCACAACCGGGTGATAGAGGGCCCTTTTTCCGCTGCTCAAAAACGCTCCCAAACAGGCTGCGGCAAGCCACGGGGCATACCGCGGCCCGAGCAGCTCCATGCCCATCACCCAGCACGCAAAAGGCGTTTTTGCCGCGGCCCCAAACAGCGTGACAAAACCCAACCCGGCAAGCAGATCAGAGGGTGACGAAAGGATTCCGGAGAGCGCGTTTCCCAGCGCCGCTCCGATGAAGAAAAGGGGCGTGACCTCTCCCCCGCGAAACCCGGCTCCCAGCGTTACCACGGTGAAAAGCATCTTCCACAGCCAGCTCCAAGGATGGACCTCCGGGGACTGAAAAAAACCGGGTAGCGTGAGCGAGTCCGGGCTTTGCTGAAGGACTCCAAGCCCGAGGTAATCGGGAGTTCCCGCCACCCAGAAAAGCGCGATGAGCACGCATCCACCCGCCGCCGCCCGCAAACCGGGCGCGGGGAATGCACGTTTGAGCACGAGGGCGCATCCCTCGGAAAGTCCAAGGTACACCCGCGCAGCAAGCCCGAAGGCCACGCCAGCGAGTGTTGCCATTCCCAGTAGGCGGAGACCAGCCGGCATCGAGACCAACGCGGAGGCGGTTTCCGGCTTCAACGCGTACTGGGTGTGGGAGACCCCCCACCCGTGACAGACCGCGTCCGCGATCCATGCAGCGCCCGCGAGCAGCGGAAGCGCCTGCCACAG
>JBILWF010000590.1:0-2823 GCA_044370075.1 Chthoniobacteraceae bacterium
GTCCGGGTTTTTGCGCAGCAAACTGCAAATAAGCGTGGTTTTGCCTGAGCCGAGAAAACCGGTGACGATCGTGACGGGAATTTTCATGGGAAAGCGGTGAGAGAAGGAGAAGGTGGGATTGATGGTGCGCCGGGAAGCTGGGCGGCTTTGTGAAATCCGGGCATTACGCTCGGAAATCTGGGACGCAAAAAAGCCAGGCAGCCCGGAGGCCAACCTGGCTTTTGATATTTTGGTGATCCGCAGGGACTACTTCTTGTAACCCTTGACGGTTTTACCCGGGGACGGCGTGGGCGCGTGAGTGTCCTTGGCGCAGGCACCAAGACCAAAGGCAACGGCCACGAGAGCAACGAAAGCAAACGACTTCATAATTTTATTTCACTCCTTTCTTCGCCTGACTGGCGTGCGCAGAGAATTAGAGGAATGGTGCGGAGTGACAACGCTTTTTTCATTTAAACTTTTGATGGGGTCTCTCGAAGCGGCCCTCGCGCGGGGCGGAATCCATCTTTGCCACCTCACTGCTGGATAAAAACGGGAGTTCCAACATCCACGCGATCAAAAAGATCCATCACATCCGAGTTGGACATTCGCACGCACCCGTGACTGGCCGGGGTTCCGAGCAGCTTCTCAGCGTTGGTGCCGTGGATGTAAATATAGCGGGCCTTCGTGTTGGAGTTTTCCGATTCCTGACCGTCGAGCCAGAGGATGCGCGTTTGAACATGGTCGGCGGTGTCCTCTTCGGTCCCGAATCGACCGGTGGGGATTCGGCCCACGAAAATTTCCCCTGCGGGAGCGCCTTGCCCGATTTTTTCGCAGATAACAAACCGGCCGGTCGGCGTCCTGTTGCTTCCGGGTTCCGTGCCCAAGCCAAAAGCGGAGGTGGAAATGAGGTAGCGCTGTGTCACGAAGCCCGATTCATCGACTAATTCCAAAGTCTGCGAAGGAGTCAGAACGCGTATTTGCAACATGGGGTTATCCATAGCACACTACCGGACTTTTTTATGAGCCGGAATCTGCATGTCGCCATTGTTGGAGCCACGGGAGCCGTGGGAATCGAAATGCTCAAGGTATTGGAGAGAAGAAAATTTCCTGTCTCCAAGTTGACCCTGCTTGCCTCGGGACGTTCGGCGGGCAAACGACTCCCATTTCGAGGCGAGGAAATCGAAGTGCGCGAGTTGCGGGAGGATTCTTTTTTCGGAGTGGATGTTGCGCTTTTCAGTGCGGGGGGAGGAATTTCCAAGCAATACGCCCCGTTTGCAGTACAGGCGGGAGCGGTTGTGATAGATAATTCGAGTGCGTTTCGAATGGATGCGCAGGTGCCTCTGGTGGTGCCGGAAATTAACAGCGCGGACATTGCGCTTAACCGCGGCATTGTGGCTAACCCCAACTGTACGACAGCCATAACTCTAATGGCGCTGTGGCCGCTGCACCAGGCATTCGGGGTCAAGCGGCTGTTTGCCTCGAGCTATCAGGCGGTCTCCGGAACGGGAGCACAGGCGATTGAGGAACTGCGGATGCAGGTGGAGGCCCTTACCCACGGACATCCCGTCGAGAAAAAGGTGTATCCGCATCAAATCGCCTTCAATGTGCTTCCACATGTGGACGGTTTTTTGGAGAGCGGTTACACGCGGGAGGAAATGAAGATGCAGAACGAGGGCCGGCGCATCATGCATCACGACGGTTTTCTGGCCTCGGTGACCTGTGTGCGCGTGCCCGTTTACCGAGCCCACTCCGTGGCGGTCAGCGCGGAGTTTGAACGGCCCGTGACGTTGGAGGCGGCGCGCAAGGTGTTGTCCGCGGCACCCGGATTGCGTCTGGTGGACAATCCGTCTGCGAACGAGTACCCGCTCCCGCTCCAGTGTGCGGGAGAAGATGACTGCGCCGTTGGGCGTTTGCGTTTGGATTGCGCGCTGGAAAACGGGCTCGCGTTCTGGGTGGTTGGGGACCAGCTCCTAAAGGGCGCTGCGCTAAATGCGGTTCAGATCGCCGAACATATTTGAGCGCGGCTTGGTTTGCCCCTGCGCGAAAGCTCCGGAAAAAATAGTGTTTTGCATCACCCACGTTGGCCCGCATTTCGCTGGCGACAGGGGCGTGCTTTACTGACTAATCTTTTAAAACCTGCGGCTGGCTTCCAGCCGGCGGCGCCGCCTTTAAACTCAGTCCCTCATGAAACAAATACTCCCCCTGATTCCTGTGCTTCTTCTTGGAGCATCTCCGCTCGCGGCCCTGGCTAATCCCGTTTGGATCTGGACCGAAAAAAATGCGAAGGACGGCGAAAAAGCCGATTTTCGGGCGACGTTCGAGGTGCCCGCCGGTGTTAAATCGGCGAAGCTCCGTTTTACTTGTGACAACGGTGCCGAGGCGTTCCTGAATGGAAAGCCCGCGGGCAGCAACCCGGACTGGATGCAGCCGACGATCGTGGATGTTCAGAAGTTATTGGCATCTGGGAAGAACGAGATTTTGGTTAAGGCCAGAAATCAGGGCAGTACCGCCGGGTTGGTTGTGGCGCTGGAGATTGAAGATGCGGCGGGAAACAAAAAGACTGTGTTGGAGACGGGGGATACATGGCAGGCAACCGCGGCCGGAAAAAATGATTGGAAGAGTGCCGTGGCGCTGGCGCCGTATGGATCCAAGCCGTGGGGCGATGTTTTTTCTGGTAAACCGGCGAAGGGCGGGAGCGGCGGGCAGCCGGTCGTCGCGCTTCCGGAAGAGATCACGGCCCCCCCTGGATTCAAGGTGCAGCACCTTTATACGGTGCCCAGGGCGCAGGAGGGTTCGTGGGTGTCGATGACCGTGGATCAAAAAGGCAGGCTCATATGCGGCGAC
>JBILWF010000592.1:0-2822 GCA_044370075.1 Chthoniobacteraceae bacterium
TCCTCCCTCACCGAAATCAACGGCTATATCATCGCATTTTTCAGGGGTCAGCTTCTGGTGAGCGTCATTAACGGCACGGCCACTGCCCTTGGTCTCGCAATTGTCGGGTTGGATTTTGGTGTGCTCATTGGACTGGTTCTGTGCGGGCTGGGCCTGATTCCGTACTTGGGTATCCTTATTTGCTGGATCCCGGCGGTGATCATTGCCTCCTTGCAAGACGGACACGCGTTCATCCCGAGCGATCCCGGGTGGTTGTTCCCCGCGGTGGTTACCGGGATTTTTGTTTTGGTCCAAAAGATCGACAGTTTCTTCATCACCCCGCGCGTGGTTTCAAGCCGCGTGGGGTTGCATCCAGTCACGGTGATTGTCTCTCTCTTTATGTGGAGTTTGCTGTTGGGGGGGCTGCTCGGAACTATTTTGGCAGTCCCGTTGACTGCGACTCTCAAGGTGCTCCTGCGCCGTTATGTCTGGGAGCGCCGGATCCTGCGGGCAGCCCAGGTGATTGCTGGGGAAGCTCCTACCAAGCAGGGGACCGCTCCGGAACCGGCGTCGCCGTAGGGTCTGCGGCGGGGTTCCGCTCCAAATGGATGCAGAGTTCCGGGGACCTACGGGGTCAGGGGAAGGTTGTCGATGAGGCGTGTTTTTCCAAAAAACACGGCTAGAGCTGCTGTGGTTCCGGGGCCCGCCTCCCGAACCGGCCGGAGCGTCTTAGAATCGACGATTGTCAAATAGTCGACCCGGGCCAGCGGGGCCGTTGAAATCCGGCGGCGCAGAAGTCGGAGCAGGGCGACTGCCCGTGTTTCGCCCTCCTGCACGGCGAGCCGCGCCTGCTGGAGCGCTGCGTACAGAACCGGGGCCTGCGCGCGTTCCTCCTCCGAGAGATATGCATTTCGAGAGGAAAGCGCCAAACCGTCCCGTTCCCGCACGGTGGGCGCGAAAACCAGCCGCACGGGGACCTGCAGATCCCGAACCATGCGGGCGATGACGGCACACTGCTGGAAATCCTTCTGCCCGAACACCGCCACCTGCGGCTGGCAGATCTGGAAAAGCTTGAGCACAACCGTGCAAACGCCCTTAAAGTGGCCCGGACGCGAGGCACCGCAGAGTCCCTCCGAGACGGATCGTTCCTCCACCCACGTGGAGAAATCAGCCGGGTACATGCTCCCGGCCTCCGGAGCCAAGAGCAGGTCTACTCCCGCATCGCGGCAAAGGGTTTGGTCTTTGGAAAAAGGACGCGGGTATTTGGAAAAGTCCTCTTTGGGACCGAATTGGGAGGGGTTAACGAAAACCGTGGCGACCACGGAGCCGTTGCGGCCGGCTAGTCGGCGTGCCTTTTTGAGGAGGGAGACGTGTCCCGCGTGCAGCGCGCCCATGGTGGGAACGAGCACGGTGGTTCCGGGCAACCGGGAGCATGTGCGCTGGGCTTTGATCGGGCAGTGGAGCGTTTTCAAGGCAGGCGGCTTACAGGTGCCTCGCGTAGAAGGCAAGTTTCACAAGGCTTGGCGCATTCGCGCGCGATTTCTGATGATAGCGCTTGAATTTCTGCTCCACGGTTGTGTTTACTCGCGGCTCTCCAAGGCACCCGTAGCTCAATTGGATAGAGCATCTGACTACGGATCAGAAGGTTTGAGGTTCAAATCCTCACGGGTGCGCCACTCAGCGACAAGGAGTTATGTGGATTTCGGGCTGCGGGTTTTGTTGAGTGGTGACAAATAAGTGACAGAATTTCCCGGGTTTTTCTCCCACCGGCACGGAGTGGTTCGCCGTCTCTCGGGTTTCTAGGGAGTTCTACCACTGCGCTGGGACCGTGTGGTCTGTTTTGTTCGGCCCCTTTTTTCTCACGCACGCGCAGGTTGGGAAAACAGGCGGCGGTAAACCCAGTGGGTCCGCATATGGCTGAAAGTGTTTTGCGGACAGAAAACCGTTTTAAGATTTTCGCATGCAGGCAAGTACGGGGGTAAGCGGTAGTTCAACTTCAGGAAGTGAGATGTTAGCGATCTGAAGACCGATGCAGGCCGGCCAAAGGAATCTGACTAAAAAGCTACTAATTTTATCGTCCGTGTTGGTTTAGCATGAGTGTGGATACTCCCTGCGCTGTTGCGCGGGCTCCGTAATCCTCCGATTGCTCCGGGAACGATTCAAAACCGCGCCCGGGCATGCGCTGATCCCACCCGCGAGTGCAGGGACGATCGCCGGAGGGGGACAGGCCCAGGGAACCGTCAAGGCTCTATCTCTCCGTTTTTCGGATTGATGGGGAAAGACGGCTAACCGGTCAGCGGGGGCGGGGAGCGACCAACCAAGAGAGAGAATCTGCTATGGAAAAAATCAAACTACTCAAAGAAAGCGAACTGGCCAAATGGCTGTCCGTTTCAGCGCGTACAATTCGCCGCCTGCGAAGCTGCCAAATCTTTCCGTTTTACAGGATCGGCCGCGGCCTCATCCGGTATAACCGGGAGCAGTGCCAAGAGGCGCTCGATCAGTATCGCGTTCGAAGCCTGCAGGAGGTGGCTCGGCATGCCTCAACCCGAGGGCATCTACCGAAGGCATTGAACAAATCCGCCACCAAGGACGTTCACTCGTGATCCGGCGAAGGGGTGTCCGCTGATGTCGGGCTCCACCCAACACGGAGGGGAAAGCTAACCATTTTTTAATGCCCCCCAAATGCTCTCGTCGATGACGGGAGGACGGCATGATAATTTAATGTAAATTGCTGACTATAAGTGTCTAGCGATCCGTCAAAGATATAAGATTTCAGAGGTATGAAACAAAAAACCACCAGCAGTAAAAACTTAAATAAGACAACCACAGCATTTTATGAAACG
>JBILWF010000593.1:0-2814 GCA_044370075.1 Chthoniobacteraceae bacterium
GACAAAACGAGCTCGCATGATTGAGAATGGAGCCGACGATCCCGTGGCGGGTAGAAACACAACGTACGACATCTGGTCGAAGGCGAATTCGCCGGACAATCCCAAGGCCTGGATTGGAAACTGGTAGGCGCGTTTTGGGACTCCGCGGAAGTGGCCTGTTTGCAGGCCGCACTTGAACGCGCGCTTAGTGCACGCGTTGCCCGGCAACGAAAGTCATCTCCACATGGAGGCAATCGTCCAGGAGGATGAGATCCGCTGAGAGTCCCTCTCGAAGGGAACCGAGTGTGCTCTCCAAGCCCAGCGCTGCGGCTGGTACTGTGGATGCCATGCGAACCGCCTCCTGGAGAGGAACATCCGCGCGCTCAACGAGCACACGTACCATCTCATTCATGCGTGCCACGCTGCAGGCAAGCGCGAGTCCATCCGCCGTCAGGCTGATTCCCGGGTGCACGACGGCCTCCACCGCTCCCAGTTGAAACGTGGTACCCACGGGCATTCCGGCACCGCCTCCGGCATCGGTTACCACGGCAATACCATCGGGACCTTTTGCCCGGTATAAGGCGCGCATCAACGTGGGGCTCACATGGTGTCCGTCTGCGATGAGTTCGCACAGGATCTCCGGTTCCGAAAGTGCATATTCAAGCAGTCCGGCCACACGGTAGGCCCCGCGACGCCGCGCTCCTGACATGCAGTTGTAAGTGTGCGTGACCTGCCGCATGCCGTGAGCATGCCCGGCGGCCGCTTCTTCGTCCCAGGCATCGCTGTGGCCCCCGCTGACGCGAATGCCGGCGGCTACCATTTCCTCGATGCACTCCAAGGCTCCCGGCAGCTCCGGGGCGAGGGTGATCTGAGTAATACGATCCCGATACCGAAGCCATTCGCGGTACTCGCGCGGGTCCGGGTTGCGTATCATTTCCGGCAAGTGCGCCCCGGGCTTTTGCGGCGAGAAGTAGGGGCCCTCGATGTGGATACCGAGGATTCGCGCACCGCCCGTTGCGTTGGGGTCGAGTGTTCCGGCTGCGCGGAGCACGGCGAGAATGGCATCCTGGGGGGCCGATATGGTGGTGAGCGCGAGGGCGGTTGTTCCGCCCGTCGCGTGGAACCGGCAGATTTGCGAGAAGGCCTCGGCCGTGGCTTCCATGGTGTCCCGGCCAAGTGCTCCGTGGATGTGCAGGTCTACAAAACCGGGCGCCAAAAAACGGCCTGATGCATCCAGCACGGCCTCACCTGTTTCTACGGCGAGACAGGCGCCGATGCGGGAAATTAAGCCATCCCGAACCCGCAGGTCCGCGGCAGGCAGGATGCGCTCCGGCAGAATCAGGCGTGCGTTTCGAATCAGCATCGGTTGCGGGGGTCAGGGGTTCCGCATGAGCGCGGATTTTCCCGGTGGTTTGTCGCAACATTTGCTGTCTTTGCGTCCGGTGTAGCCACCTTCGGAGCCCTCGGAGGAAAGCGAGGCAGTCGCGTTTTCCTTCGCCGCAGCCGAGGTTTTGTCGGGGGCACCGAGTTTCCATGCGGTGAAGGCCGCGGCCCCCAAAGCAAGCAGGAGCATGAATTTTCCGGACGGCGAGGAGGGGTTCACGTGGTCGGTTTGCTGAAGCTCAACTAGCGTTTGAGGGCTTCCACGAGATACTCCGCAGGCTCGTACCCTTCCAGAATGACTTGCGTGATTCCGTCCCGGTGCATGCGGACTTCGGGAACGCGTATTTGGGGAGTTTTTGTGGAACTGAACAATATGTCGTCGTGAGTGGCGTTCAAGCGGTTGGCGAACAGGTCGGGGGTGAGCTTTCCTCCCAAATGATCGCTCCGTCCGGTGGCCACATGAAGGGTGCCGAGGATTTTTTCATCCTGAATATCGCGCCCGCTGGGAGGCAGTTCCTGCGTGCCAAAACCCAGCTCACCTATTTCCCCGGTTACCGGGTCGGCGACGAGTTTGGCGTTGTGGGCATCCACGGTGTAGGCTGAACCACTAAGAAACCGGGCGTGGCGGATGCGGCCCCCGTTGACGGTCATTATCGCCAGTGTGCCGTCGCTGTAGCGCATTGGAAAAGCGCCCTCGGCCGACTCCGGAACAAAGTAGACTTCGCCAGCCGGAAGGTTTGCCACATCCGGCCCGCCGCGGCAGAGACCGTGGCTTTTCTGGGCTTCCTGCGCTGCCAGTTCGAGGCGAAGGGTGGCTTGTTCGCCGAGCACTTCAAAATCAATTTCGACCCACTCTGCCCGCGTCAGCGCGAGACGCAGCTTTTCTGCCTGCGCGCTCACGGCGTTGTAATCCACGGCAAGCCCCGTGCGGAGAATGGTGGGGTTAAGGCCGTGAAGGGTTGCTCCGCGGAATCCGAACCGGCGTGCGAATGCCGTCAGCGGCGCGGTAGCCGAAAAGGTGGAGATGCACAAGATGATGTCGTAGCGCGGGTAAATGTCTTTTTCAAAAACATGCGGGGCGCCGTCGATCGAAAAGCAGTGCGCCGGCAGGTCGAGGTTGGAGCCTCCGGTGGGGGCGTACGCAAACATTTCGCCGCCGCGAAGTCCGAGTTCCGCCAGAACGCCGTTGTGGAGTCCGAGATAAAAGTGTTCGTGAGCGAGTTGTTGGATGGTGAGTTCAGGGTTTTCGAGGAAACCAAAATCACGGATGTCTGTGGGGTTGGGCAGGTCGATGAGGATGCAGACGCGCTCGCCGCCTTTTGGAGTAAAAACTGTGGAGAGCAGCCTGCTGAGGCTGAAGGGGGCGAAGGTCCGGGAGCTGTACCGGTTGACAAGAGGGGACGCGCCTACTGCGGCGTCGAGGATGGATTCCATAGGACGCATCAGCATGAG
>JBILWF010000594.1:0-2803 GCA_044370075.1 Chthoniobacteraceae bacterium
AGCGTCCCCGCAGGATTAATGAGCGGGTCCTCGCCGACCCCTGCTACGATCTTTTCGCGCGTACGCCACTGCCCTATCGCGTCGTAGTTGTCCCAAGCCAAACCCAGCGGGTCGATTTTCGCATGGCACGCGGCGCAGTTGGCGTTTTCACGGTGTGCCTCGATTTTCTGACGCAGGGTGGCCTTGGGGCTTTGAGCCGTAGGCGGTTCGATCGCAGGCACGTTGGCTGGCGGGGGCGGCGGGGTTTTTGCCAGAATGGCCTCGCTCAACCAGACGCCGCGATGCACGGGGCGGTGACGCGTGCCGTCGGAGGTGAGTCCGAGCACGGCCCCCATCGTCAGAAGTCCGCCCCGGTGATCCTCGGGCTTGAGAGAAACGCGCTGGAATTCGCCGCCCTGGGGTTCGGGCAATCCGTAGAAATCACAGAGCCGCGCGTTGGCCATGGTCCAGTCGGAGTCGATAAATCCGTCGATGGCGACGTTCTTCGAGAACAACTCGCGGAAATACTCCACCACCTCACTGCGCATGCTGGTCTGCAGCCAGTTGTCGTACTTCGGGTACAGCTTTTTGTCGGGGGGAAACATACCCACGCGGTGGAGTTGCAGCCACTGGCGCGAGAAGTCGTCTATGAATCGATGGATCCGGTCATCGGCCAGAATGCGGTCTACCTCCTTGCGCAGCCCATCCCCGCGAAGTGCTCCGCTTTTTGCTGCCGAAAACAGCGCGTCATCCGGCATCGAACTCCACAAAAAGAACGAGAGCCGGTTCGCAAGCTCCCAGGCGTTGAGATGATCCCGGGCGGCGGGCTCGCCTTCGACAAGGTAGAAGAAATTGCGCGAAGTCAGCACGCTCTGCATCGCCGCACGAAAGGCAGGGGCGGTTTTTTCGCCGGCATCCCGTTCGGCTTGGTAAAATTTCAGGTAGTCGGCGAGTTCCTCCCGCTGCACGGGCCGCCGCCATGCGCGCTCGGCGAAGCGCTGCAGGTGCTCGGCAACCACTTCCGGCGTGGCATCCTCCGGACACAGCACCCCGCTGCGCCTGCTCTTTTCCGCAGGGGACTCCAGAGGCCCCTCCCATTCGATCCAGTCGAGCAGCACGGTTGAAAAGATACCGTTACCATTGCCATCAAACATCTGCGGCGCGTTTGGATTCAGCAGACGCGTCTCGCTGCTGTGCGTGAAAATATACCCGCCGCGGCTGCCCAGTGCCCCGCGGAAGGCTGCCCCGGCGCGACGGTCCACCACATTGGTGGCAACCACGCAAAAATCGAGGGAAGCCGGCATCTCCAGAAACACCTCCGCTTCGAAAACCCGGGGTTTGTCCTCGGGGGCCGTGATGTCGAACTCAAGGAGCGCATCCACGGTCTCCTCGCTGGTGCGCTTTCCAATGCTGAGATGCGCGATTTGGCCGCCGGGCGGACGAATGCCGCTGGCCTGAAGTCGCATTTTGTACAACCCGCTGTGTTCGGGGCCCGTTTTTCCAAACCAATTGGTGGAAAACGCATTCTGGGTAGAACCGGGGAAAAGCAGGTACCGCAGGGGGCGCTTGATACCGAAACGGTCGAGCGCCTCCTGCTGGGATTTCCCTCCGTTGTAGCGCAGCTCCGCCGCGGTTTTGCGCACGAGCCGCGGTTCGCTTGAGACCGCGGGGAAGGCGCGTTCGAGGACGGTTCCCGCAGCGCGGTAGTAGCGGTCCACATGCGAGGGGGAGAGCGACAGCTCCGAGCCTATCCGTTCAAAGCCATGCCAGAGAGTGTCCTCGTTGAGTTCGCCGGGCTTGGTGGGATCGTAGCGCACGCCCAGAAGGTCGTAGACGGTGTTTTGATACTCTTTGCGACTGAGTCGGTAATGAGTCACCGCGGGCCGGGCTGCCATGCGCGCGGCCCTGCCCTCTTTCATCCGGGTATCCAGGCTGGCGACAAAGGCAGCGATCTCCTCCTGCGTGGGACGCTTTTCCTTTTTGGGCGGCATCTCCCCGGAGTTGATCTGCTCGAGCATCTCCGCCCAGTGGTGGGTGTCGGCCCCCAGTTTGAAGTCGCGCGAGAGCCTGTCGATGCGCAGGTTGCCTTTCTCTTTCTCAGGCCCGTGGCAGCGGATGCAGTGTTTCTCAAGAAAGGCGTCAAAGGATTCGGCTGCGCGAGCGGTTCCCCCGACACCCAGGCAGGCGATTAAAAGCCGGCATGCGATGCCGAGAGAGAAGGGTGTTCCAGCCGTTGCGGGGTTCGGGATGAACAAAGATGAAGAGCGGGGTGACTTCATAGCGTGCTGGGAGCGTGGGAGGGCTATTTCACGAACTTGACATCCACCTTCGGAAGCAGGGCTTTAATTCCGGTCTGTATGTCATCCGGATATCCTTTTGGCCGGAGGGCGAAGGTGAGGGTTTTCAAATGTGCGAAGACTTTCAGCTGCGGCAGGCGCGCCTCGGGAAGCTCGAGGTTTTCAAAGGCGAGTTCCTCCAACTGCGTCATGCGGGCGAGTGCCGCGAGATCGTCATCCGTGAGGGATTTTCCACCAACAGACAAACGCCGTAGCGTTGGAATGGATCGCAAAGTGGCAATGGCCTCGGGCGCGGGGGTGAGCGCTCCGTGCTCGATGAGGGCGTGTTCCAGCGGCAGACGCGGAAGATTCTTAAGAAACGCCGCGGTGATCTTCGGTCCGTTGACCTGGATACTTTTAAGTTTGGGCAGCTTCAAAAGATGGTCCGCGCTGGCATCTGTGATTCCCTGCGAGTGGATGAGATTGAGCGATTCAAGGTTTGGAAAACGGGCGCAGACGTAACCGAGACCCTCGTCATCGAGCTGGTT
>JBILWF010000596.1:0-2802 GCA_044370075.1 Chthoniobacteraceae bacterium
GATGTGGGAGCTGTACAGCATCGAGTAATTTTTGTGCACCGACGGATTCGACTGCTCACAGGCCAGCACCAGACTCGGCACCTTGGTGTGGCGGCCGTACGTCTGCGCAAGCACTTGGTCAAAGCTCGTCCCGGAACGGATCTCGCCCCCGGAAGCAATCGGCGCACCGGAGAGGATGTTTCCGGTTTGGGAGCTGTGGATATTTCCCTTGCGCGCCTGCTCGTGATAGAGCCCCCGCACAAACAGCATGTGCTCGCGGAAGGGCGTCAACGGTTGCAGGACTTTGCCCAACTCCATGTCGCGTCCCTCCCCTTTTGCCCACCATTCCTTGGAGTGAAAACCGTTACCTGAAAAAGTGACCACGAGGCGTACCGGGGGCGTATTCTGGCCACGAACCGTGCTGGCAAGCGCGCCGGATCTGAGCGATTCAAGCCATGGCAATGCCATGGAAACGCCCATGCCACGGAGAAATGTTCTGCGGGAGAGGTGGTGGTCTTTCATAACAAACGGGGGGTGGATTGATGCGATATCAGGGGATGTGCGGGAACTCGGAACCACGAATGCTGCGGAACTGGGGACTGAGGACAATGCGTTCAACAAAATCAGCCAGTCGCGGGTCCGGAGAGGCCACCAATTCGTCGAGAAGCGGCTTGTCCGAGAGCTGCACACTCCGCCCGAGCGCGTATCCGAGCAGCTTGCGGGAGACCTGCCGCAAAAAATCCGGACGGCGCTTTTCGAGTAAATACGCGCGCAGCCCCTCAATGCCGTCCATCGGGGTCCCGTCGGCAAGGCTCGTATTTGTGTCTCGAGCCCGCGCGCGACCGATCGCATCAAAACCCTCGAGGGCAAATCCCATGGGATCAATCCGGCGATGACATCCCGCGCACCGCTCGTCCTGCGAGTGCCTCTCAATAAGCTGCCGTTCGGTGAGCCCCTCGGGAGCCTCCTCCGGAAGCGTCGGCACATCCTTCGGCGGACGCGGAAGCCGTTCGCCGAGCAGAACCTCACTCACCCAATTTCCCCTCAGGATCGGGCTGGTTCGCGAAGCCCCCGACTGGCGCGCTAACGGGGCCGCCTGCCCCAGAATACCGCCGCGTCCGCGGGACTTCATGCCGGTCACACGCTGCCATCCCTCGCCGGTGAACGGAACGTCGTAATGTGCGGCGAGGGTTGCGTTCACAAACGTGTGATCCGCGTCCAGCAGCGCCGCGACCGGGGCGTTGGATTGAAAGGCATCGGTGAAGAAGCGGACTGCCTCCTCAAACATGGGTTCGCGCAGCGCGGCGAAGGAGGGAAAGTGACGCTCGCTCTTTTCCGCAAGGGTGCCGATGTCACGCACGTGCAGCCACTGGCAACCGAACTCGGAGGCGAGACGGCGCACACGGCTGTCCGCGAGCATCCGACGCGTCTCCGCGCGCAAAACCTCCGAATCCCGAATGGCTCCGGAGTCCGCAAGCGCGCGCAGGCGGTCATCGGGTGGGGCCGACCACAGAAAATAACTCAGCCGCGTTGCAAGTTCGTGCGCGGAGACCGGACCGTTTTTTTCGGGTGTCTTTTCACCACGGTACAGGAACGCGGGCGAAGTCAGAATGCGTACAAGCATCAAATGCGGATCAAACGTCTTGAGCGTCCCAATTTCTTGCGGAGTAAGCGGACGCCTCCAGGCCCTCGCGGCCAGCGCGAGCAAGGCTGCTCTCTGGGCATCGCGCGCCTCTGCTTTACGCTGTTCAAATCGGGCTGCTGCCTCCTGGATCGGCTTGCGCATGGGCTCGAACACCGAAGGCTTGGCGTCCTGCGTAGCGAACTGCCAGAGCTGCTCAAAGGCGGCGACCTGCTTGAGGGGCGCTTCGCTCACAAATAGAAGCTCCTCCCAGAGCCGATCGAGCTCCCGTGTCGTGGCATCGTCCAAAATGAGCCGGCGCAGCGCCTCGTCCTCGCGGTAGAAAAGCGTGAGCGTGACCACCTCGTCGACGGGCACAATCCGCGTGTAACAGAGCGCTTGCGGAAAAAGATCCCGAAACCGCGCAAACGAACGCTCCCAGCGCTCCGCGGCAGGCGTTCCGGGACAAACCACCACCGGGGCGCTGTGCAGGGATACAAGGTCGTGGTCACTCCACTGCTTCTTTTTTTGCTGCGACTGAATCGTTCCCGGAACCAGCGGCTCCAGCGATTGGGGTTTTTCGGTGAGAACCTGCATCTGCACGCTTCCCGCGCATCCATCCTTGAGCCGGCCGGTCACGACAAACTCCGACCCCTTCGCGAGGGATGCCGGTATTTGAACCGGCACCACCGAGGGTGCCCTCGCTTGCAACGGGGCGGCCTTTCCGGCGGACTGAAACTGCGCGATTGCACGCGCTAAAAGCGGACTGGTTAGGGGAAAGTCCGCCTGCAAAAACTCGCGCACCAAAGCCGCATTCTCCCGCGTCGGAGACTTGCGCCACCGTGCCAGGGGAGCCGGCAGCTCGGGGCCGGTTTCATGGCCCGCAGGCTGGCTCAAAAAGTGCCACGGCCCGTGTGGATTCCCTTTGAGGATGTCGGGCGAAACTTCCCTTGCAAGGTCCCAGGAACGGGTCCCCTCCGAAAGATGCAGGTTGACCGTGGTCAAATCGCAAGCGTGGTTTCCGTCGCGCGGGCCTATGACGATGGCCACAGCCTGGTCTTGCTCGAGGGCGACGCCGGCAAACGGGCCGAACGAAACCGTTTTGGAGCGCTCTGAAAAGCCCTTCGCAAGAACTTCGGTGGACGTACCGCGGCGCACCTCCACGCTCCACGTAACGCCGTTACCGCATTCGGGATGCGCGT
>JBILWF010000595.1:0-2802 GCA_044370075.1 Chthoniobacteraceae bacterium
ACGTCACCGGTTGCTGACCCGCGCGCAGGGCTGGACTGTGTTGATGCTGTGCGTAGCCGCGGTTTTTTTCTGCACCTGGCATTTGAATCCACTCTGTTTTTGGCTCACGCCGGTGATGCTTTTTTTTATCGGTTTTTACTCTCTCACCAAACGGTTTACAGCTTACTCACACCTTTTCCTTGGGATTGCCTTGGGGATAGCGCCTGTTGGGGCATGGATTGCGGTCCGGGGTGTTTTTTGGGAGCTGCCGGGTTTTGTTTTGGGACTTGCGGTGGCTGCGTGGACCTTCGGTTTTGATTTAATTTACAGCACGCTCGATGCCGAGTTTGACCGGAGGGCGGGCTTGTTCAGTTTTCCATCCCGCCATGGCGTGGCGGTAGCTTTGGCGTTGGCGCGCTGGTTGCACGGGGTTGCTGCGGGCGGATTCGCGTGCTTTGGATGGGTTGCGGGCCTTGGCTGGCGCTACGGCCTCGCCTGCGCCCTGGCGGCCTTCGCATTGATCTGGGAACATCGCCTCGCGGTGGAACCCGACGTGGAGCAGGTCAACCGCGCATTTTTCCAAATCAACGCCGTGGTGAGTGTTCTCTTATTGCTCGGAGTTGTCTGGGACTTGGCTCACCCGAGGCTGGCCTGACTGGTTTTTCCTCCGCCCGCAGGGATGGCGTAGATGGGCACTAAAATAAAGAAGGGCGGCTCGTTGCCGCCCTTCTTCAAACCCAATGTGTCTGCCCGGAATGGGCGGTACGTGGGGGTTCCCCCGGTCAGAGGTGAAGGCTCAGGGATTAAGCCTCAACATTTTTAGATTCCGGAATCCCACGGGGTGACCGTGGCCGGCAAACCCAAAGGAGCCCTCCGTGCGGTCCTTGCCGGGGTGCGGACGGTTCCCCATGAACTCAGTGACTTTGGAAACGTCGGCGTCTACAATCACCGTTCCGTTGAGTTCCACGGTGATGCGGGAACCGTTGACAGTAACTTCTTCAAAGTTCCATTCGTCTACGGGACGCTGGTAGCCGCGGTGTGCGGCGACCATTCCATAAATGGAACCGTGGTACTGGCGTGGATCGAGCTTGGCATACCCAGGCGCGGAGTCATCGAGCACCTGCAGCTCGCACATGCCCAAATACGCGGTGTCTCCCTTTCCGGGGTAGCGGATGGCCAGCCCGTTGTTGCCTCCGGCGGGAATTTTGATTTCGGTGCGTACTTTGAAGTTGGAGAATTCCTCCTCGGTGTAAAGCGTGCCGCCCTTTCCCTTCATGCAAAAGATGCCGCCATCGCGCACTTCATACTGGTCCACTGGACCGGCCCAGCCGGTGAGGTCTTTTCCGTTAAAGAGCGGTTTCCACTCTCCGGCCTCGCCGTGGGAAGCGAGGATTCTGTTGGCTTCCTCCCCGTCGATCTCGCGGATGAACACGTTGCGCCAGCGGATTTCGCCGCCGTGTGTTTGGAGCTGGATCGGGCCCGTGCGGGGAACAGGCCGCGGGTTGGCTTTGATCGAGGGGTCCTTTGAACCACGGTCGTAGTAGTTGTGCAGAATGGCGTGATCGACGGTGAGTTGATCGTTAAGCCACACTGAAACGCGAGAACCCACCATGACCACGCGGAGGCTGTTCCATTCGCCAAAAGGTTTGTCCGCCTTCACCAAGGGGTCTTTTCCCGGGGAACCGGGCGGGTTGTTCCAGAGTCCGCCCGAGCCTTTTTCGCGGCCCAGCGAGCCGTTGTCAGGCAGGGTGGAATCCCAGATCTGAACTTGGGGGACGCCACGCAGGTAAACTCCGGAATCGGCCTTGGGAACCGTTTTGTATTCAATTCGCAACTCAAAGTCACCGTAGTCTGCCTTGGTCGTCAGATAGCTGCCCTTGCCGTCATTGACCAGTTCATCGCCTTCGATTTTCCAGTGGTCGCCAAGTTCGGCGGTCCATTTGGCGATCTTTGCCTCCCGCTCTTCGGGAGACATTTCCATCAGGGCGCGGTGGTCGGACGTCGTGCCTCCGCGCCAGTTGTCCAAGTCTTTCGCGTTGAACAGCTCGGTGAATCCTTTTGGGGGCGAGGGGAGCGCCCAACTCAGCGTAGTTCCGAGAGAGAGGGCGAGCAGACTGGCGGCCAGTTTGTTCATGTGTCTAGAGGGGGGAGGGTGTTGTTAACCTAAGTGTGATGCGTTGCGGTTTGTTCCGCTTACAGGAGTTTGGTGCGTCCGGGCGAGGCAATGGGAGCCACGGGCAGGTCCATGTCCAAACTCAAGTTCTCGGGGAATATGCGGTCTTCGGACTTGAGCATGTGTTCCCACGTGACTTCCTTGCCGGTGTAAGCGGCCATCCGCCCCATGAGGGCGGCCAGCGTGCTCTGCACCATCCACTCGCCATCGTTGTGGGCAGCCCCGTTGCGGATGGACGTGTACAACTCCCTGTGTTCCTGCACGTACATGTCCACCGGAGGTCCGTCGTATTTCCACGGATTTTCGCCCGTGATGGTTAGCGCGCCGCCCTTGGTGGAGGCAATGCCTTTTTCGCCGGTGATGTAATCACTGTTGTCGTTAAAGCAGCCACCAATCTGGCGCTGGGCCATGACGCCCCGCACGCCATTGGCCCACTCGTAATGCACCGTGACGTGGTCGAAAATGTTCCCGCCTGGATTGGGGACTTGGCGGCCGCCGTTGGCCGTACAACGCAGCGGAGGCATGTCTTTCATGGCCCACATCATTTTGTCGACGCTGTGGCAGGCCTGTTCCACCAGACCGTCCCCTGAAAGCCACACGAAGTTCATCCAGTTTTTAAGCTGCCAGAGCACATCGCTCATGCCTTCAGG
>JBILWF010000597.1:0-2801 GCA_044370075.1 Chthoniobacteraceae bacterium
GCTCCGGTGGGGGAGGATAAAATAAAAGACAAACGACGCTACGGCGCTGTGATGACGAGTTTGGCAGGGGACTCCCGGTGGGTGGACCTCGGAGAAACCCGCGTGCTGGACGGCGCATTGGATGCATTCCGGAACGCCCTCCAGCGCGGAGAGGAAAGCGCCTTTACCGCCGCGGCTAAAACCCTCCATGAAACCCTCTGGAAACCTCTGGAGACTGTTTTTCCTCCGGGAACCCAAACGATCTTCATCTGCCCCGACGGAAATCTAAACTTCGTGCCCTTTGCCGCACTCTCGGCCACGGGGCAGGACTTTGTGGGAGAACGCTACCGGATCGCCTATCTGGGCAGCGCACGCGATTTGATGCGCGAACCGGGTCGCGCGGCGGGGGTGAAAAAGCTCTCGGTTTTCGCCAACCCGGATTTCTCCGGCAAGGGAGTGCGCTCCAAATGGGAGCCCCTGCACGAGATGCGGGCGGCTTCGCTTGCGGATTTCGGGAAGGTCCAGCTTCCCCCTCTTCCCGGAGCCGAAGCCGAGGGAAACACGGTGGCACGGATCGCAAAATCCGCGGGTTGGGAAGCGGACGTGAAGCTGGGGGCCGCGGCCTCCGAAAGGGCGTTGGCCGGCTTGAAGTCCCCCACCATTCTGCACGTGGCCACGCACGGCTTTTTTCTTGGAAAAAAAAGCGGGGAGGAACCCGGCACAGACGCCGCGCGCGGCATGCACGTGAAACCGGTTTTTGACGGCGAACCGGCGCAGAAGGCCCCCTCGGCGAAAAGCCTCGAAGAATTTTGGAATCCGATGCGCCGCAGCGGTCTGGCGCTGGCGGGTGCTCAGCGCACCTTTACCGCATGGGGCAAGGGAGAGGCACCCGAACCGGATTCCGACGGCGTGCTGACCGCGGAGGAAACAGCGTACCTGGATCTGGCCGGAACCTGGCTGGTCACCCTGTCCGCATGTGAGACGGGGTTGGGGGAAACCCAGAGCGGGGAGGGCGTTTTCGGGTTGCGCCGCGCTATCATGATGGCGGGGGCAAGCAACCTCCTGTTGACCCTGTGGCCGGTGAGCGACGACACCACCGGGAAGATCATGACGGATTTCTACACCCGGGCTTTTGCCACCGGCAAAGGCTGGGAAACGCTGGCGGAGGTCCAGCGAGACTGGCTTGTGAAACTCCGCAAGGAAAAAGGCCTGCTCACGGCCGTACGGGACGCGGGGCCCTTTGCAATGGCTGTGATGGTAAACCCCGCCAAGTCGGGTTTGGAATAAAGGGGGCATCGGAGAATTTACGTATGACCCTTTGGCCGGTAGCTGAAAAAATCATTGCCAGCATCGTGGCTGACTCTCTTCCTTGGAAGCTCTTGCTACGGGGAAAGCCGGGGAAACCCTTGCGGACGTCCAGCGTGATTGGGTGGTGAAGTTGCGAAAGAAAAAGGGGCTTCAAGCTGCGATAAGAGAGCGAGGCCCTGCACTTGCACGTTTCTGTTCCAATTATTGAATCTCGCCGGTCTCGTGGAGGTATCGGGGGAAGGAAAGCGTGGCAATCCGTTCCAAGCGACAATCGTCTCGTAAGCCTCTCGCTCTGTCACTTTGACAGAATGCCAGCAAACCAGTAAGCTGGCTTTGTGAAAACGACCATTGATCTCCCCAACGATCTGGTGCGTGAAATTAAAATCCGCGCGGTGAACGAGGGACGCAAACTAAAAGAGGTCGTGGCGGATCTGCTGCGCTTTGGGCTTGAGCAAGGCACTCGCCTTTCCCAAGCCCCGGCCCCTCAAAAAGGCAAAATCGTGCTTCCTCTCTTTCCAAGCTCCCCCAAGGCACCGGCTTCTCAAATGAGCGTGGACGCACTCATTGCCCTTGAGCAATCAGTCCAACTTGAGGAAGACCATGTCCGCCGTGGTTAGCCTCTACGACACGGGTGTTTGGGTGGCCCTCTCCTTCGCAAGCCACCCGTTCCACGCGAAAGCAAGCGCAGTTTTTGAACGGGCGGATTCAATCGCACCCGCCGCGTTTTCCCGGGCGACGCAGACCAGCTTTCTTCGCTTGCTGACCACTCCGGCGATTTGCAGCGCCTACGGCTGCGGTCCAATCACCAACCGAGAGGCGTGGGCGAAGTGTGAGGAACTGCTCGCACTGCCCCAAGTTGTGTGGCTGCCAGAGCCGGTTGGAATCGAAAGCCAATGGAGCCAGTGCGCGGATGTTGACAGTCCGTCGCCCAAAGTTTGGATGGATGCTTATTTGGCGGCATTCGCCATAACCTGTGGCCTAAATTTCGTGAGCTTGGACAAAGATTTCATCCGGTTCCAGCCGCGCGGTCTCCAGTTGGAACTCCTTTCGACACGCGCCTAATTCCTCCAGTCATCTCTGTAATCCTATCATGAAACGCATTTTGGCCGTCTGCATGTTGTTTACACACCTGGGACTGCTCGCGCACGGCGCTGAAGTCGAAGCCGAGGGCAAGGCGGCGGGTGATTTGCCCCATGCGCGGGAGGAGGCACTTGCGGATGCGCTGCGCGAAGCGGTCCGGGTGGGGGTCGGCGTGGACGTACAAAGCTCAACCGCGGTGAAGGATTTCGCCCTCGAATATGACCGGGTTTTGTCAGCGGCCTTCGGGCATGTGCGCAAGTACCGCGTCACCCAGTCCACGCTGGGGCCCGATGGCATTTACCGGATCAAAATCCGCGCCGAAGTCCAGCAAGGCACCCCGGGCATGAGCGAAACCCTGGCCCTCAAGCAGATCGTGCAGCTCAAACAGTCCCCGCGGGTGGCGCTCAAAATCGAGGAACAGATTGAAGGCGTGC
>JBILWF010000598.1:0-2799 GCA_044370075.1 Chthoniobacteraceae bacterium
GCCTCGGAAATTGCCAGGGGCCCGGATGCCCGGACGCGGTCCTGCAAGGTGCCTCCCGCCACCAGTTCCATGGCGATCACGGGAGTGCCTTCGATTTCCTCGGTTCCAAAAACGTACACCGAGTTGGGGTGGTTGATGGAAGCGGCCAACCGGCCTTCGCGCGAGAAACGCTGGCGGGCCTCGGGGGAATCGAGGGCGTTGCCAAGCACCTTTAACGCGAGTCTTCTTCCCGTGTTCCGCTCCTCCGCCTCATAAACAACGCCCATGCCGCCCCGCCCGAGCAGGCGGAGAATTTGGTAATTACCGAACTCAAATGGAAAAAGGGGCGGTGCAACGATTTTCCGCGTACCCGCATCCGCAATCGCGGTGGCACCAAACTGGCTGGCGAGACCGAGCTTTAACAAACACCGGGCGCAGAGTCCCTGGGCCTCGGCAGGGGATAGAGGCGCATGGCATTCGAGGCATTCTTTAAGGGACGTGTTCATGTGAAAAGAGATTCCACCCCTTACAGAAGTTTTCTTTCACAAAGGTTACAGCTCACCCAAGCGCCGCGAGCAAAAGACGCATTTCACTCTCAATTTCGGTTTCGCTCTCCACCGTTTGGGCGACCTCCTCGCGGATCAGAGCGCGGTACCGTTCACGCATGCGGTGAACGGTCACCTTGACCGCGCCCTCGCTGAGTCCGAGCTGTGTGGCGACGGTGGCATAGGACGGTCCGCGTTCCCCGATTAGACAGAATTTCAAGGACTCAAACTGTTTCAGACGACCGCTTTGTGTCATTTCTTCTTCAAGCCGATCCAGCGTGCGCTCCAGCAGGGTGAGCGCCCAGCGCCGATCGTACAGTTTCTCGGCGGAAAACCCATCCGCAGGTTCAATGGCGTACCGGCTTTCCGCCGTTTGCGCGTCGAGTTCGATGAAGACGAGGTCTCCGCCGCGTTTTTGAGCTCGGGCCTTGTCCCATTCGTTTGCGAGAAAGTGTTTCATGCACGCGATGAGCCACGAACGGAACCGTCCCCGGCCGGGCTCTACGTCTTCGAGCCACGCATTGGAAAGTAAGCGTGCAAAAAATTCCTGCGTTAGATCCTGGGCATCCTCGGCAGACACTCCCTGGCGGCGCACAAAGGCGTACAGGGGATACCAGTAACTCGAGCAGAGCGCGTTCAGGGGCTCTCTGGCGCCATCGTTGTCGCATCGGGCGGCGAGCACGACACTCCAGCGCGTGGTGGCAAAAAGCGGTTTCTGTCCCACGGGGTTGGATGAATTTGTGGGGGCCATAAGAAACTGCAGGTGTTGAAGGTGAGGGGATACCCCAAACAGGGAGCGGAGACGCGGGAGCCGCCGGTGGGCCTTGGTGTAACAGACGAAGCGGGAACAGACAATTTTGGCCGAAACGGGAAGCCCGTCCGCGCCGGTTTGGCCGCTGCGCCCCTCTGCCGGATCCACTGCGGCTGCACGCCCTTGTGTTGAGGTTGAATGAATGATCCGGAAGGGGTTGTTTCGTATGGGGTAAAGGGCACGAAGCACGGTGCAGGTTTTTGCACACTGCATCGGGGTTCTTTGATTTGGGAAAAAGAGAGGGAGGGGCAGAGACTGAAGGATTTCTTGGGCAGGGATCGGGAGATGGCGGGGAAGGAAGCTTCGCTGCGCCCGAATGGCGGGCAGTAAATTACGGCCAATTCGACCGATTGCATTTCCCCGTCCTTAGGCTGCCAATCGCGCGCCTACTCGGAGAGCAAGTTTGCGTTGAGCAGGTTGCTGCCGCCCCCGTCGGTCTGGAGCGCCGCCTGGCTCCGCCGCTCCGTTCCCTGCCGGTCATCCCGCACGAGGTTTCCGGAGACGATGGAGTGGGACAGGTTCTCCAACAGGATGCCAACCCCGTCGCAGTCGAGAATACTGTTGGCCGTCACGTTCATGCGAACGCACCCGGTGAGTTGTAATGCAGCCGGCTTGCGCCACACGCCGGACACGATGTTTGCTGAAAAGATCGAGTCCTTGGTTCGCGCCAAGACAATGCCGTTGCGTTCAGACTCCACCACGGGTCCAAACTGGTAGCGGGGATTTCGATCAAAGTTATTCGAGGCCACGACGATGTTTGAGGAATCCTCCACAAGCAGATCGTGTTCGAACCCGCTCCAGACCGTGTTGCCGGTGATGGTCACTCCGCGCGTGTTGCGGATTTCGATGTTGATGGCCACGTCGCTCAGTACGTTGTTTCCGATGGTGACGTGCCCTTCCTGCGTACGCGGGCTTCCGGAGAGTTTTTGAATTCGAGTGTCGTGACCTTCGCCGAGAATTCGGATGTTTGCGGAATGGGGAGCCTTGGAACCGTGCTGCAGGGTGCAGCCGGTGATTGCGACTTCGGCGATGGAGCCACCGGTCGAGTCGAGTAAGACGTTGGCCGCAGGCGGACCATCCGCTGATTGGTTGCTCTCGATGTCACAGGTGCCGATTTGAAGGTTTCGCACCTCGCCGCCGCGGGCGACGACTCCGCCGCCCCCATTGTTACTGATGTGGCAGTTGGAGATGTTGATTTGGTGGAGGTTTACGGCGTCCAGATAGACGCCCGCGCCCGAGTTGTCGAAAAAGTGACAATGGGCGATTAGCACGTTGCGGTTGCGCTTGATCAGACGGACCGCATGCCGTGTCCGTCGAACAAGCAGCCTGTCGAGAATCAGTTGCATTGTTCCCTCAATCTCAATGCCGTCCGCTTCCGCATGGGTTGCTGTGATTTCAAATCCTGCGAGTGTGGGAACGCGCTCCCTCTGCCAGACGTGCTCCTTCACGGTGGGAGGACTCGCG
>JBILWF010000599.1:0-2793 GCA_044370075.1 Chthoniobacteraceae bacterium
ACGTTGATGATGCGCAGGTTTCCCACGGCTCGATGCACGCAACCGGGCCGGATCATGACGGTGGTCAGGGGTTTAAGAGGATAGCGTTCCCCGTCAGCCTCGAGATAGCCCTCCCCCTCAAGCACGATGTAGATTTCCGTCATTTTTTGGTGGAAATGCCTTTTGCTGTCCTTGGAGATGTCGGTGAGGTGCACGCTCGCCAGCGTGTTCCACGGTTCCTTGAAAGCGCGCCGCGCCTGGCCGCAGGGGCAGGGGACGGGCGGTATCTGGTCTAGTTGGGCGATCGCAATTCGGGGGCCTTCCATATTTTGTAACAAGTTGAAAAAAGAGTTTTGCTGCGTCCAAGGCGCGCTGGAGCGGGCTAAAAGCAGGAATCAGCCGCGCCCGACGAGGGCCCGGTGGATGTCACGGACCAGCGCCGGTCCCTCATACACGAGGCCCGTGTAAATCTGAATCAGTGCCGCTCCCGCGTCGAAGCGGCGGAGCGCATCCTCGGCGCTTCCAATTCCTCCCACGGCGATGACGGGCAGGCGTGTGTGCGCAGTCACGAAGCGGAGCACTTCGAGCGCGCGCCCCCGGAGTGGCTGCCCGCTGAGACCACCTTGCTGGCGCCGGGCTTCGGGTAGTGAACTGTGGTCGATGGTGGTGTTGGTGGCAATGAGGCCCGCCAGCTTGTGGGCTTCCACCAGCGCTAGAATCTCGTCGATCGCAGCCCACTCCAAGTCCGGCGCAATTTTAAGCAGCAGCGGGGCCCGACCGGTATTTTCCGCCTGCACCGCGCCAAGGAGTTCCTCAAGGGCGGCCTTGTCCTGCAATTTTCTGAGCCCGGGCGTGTTCGGGGAGGACACGTTCAGCACAAAATAATCCCCCAGTTTCCGCAACCGGCGGAAGGACGCCACATAGTCCGCCGTGGCTTCCTCCAACGGGGTGACCTTGGATTTGCCCAGATTTACCCCCACAGGAATGGCGGGCCAGAGCCCCGAGGCCTTCAGAATTTCCAGCCTTTGCGCAACGCGGTCGGCTCCTTCGTTGTTAAACCCAAGGCGGTTAATGACCGCCCCAAGCTCGGGAATCCGGAACATGCGGGGCCTTGGGTTGCCGCGCTGTGCCTTTGCCGTGATGGTGCCCACCTCGGCAAAACCGAACCCGAGCGCCTCCCATGCGGGCAGGGCCACCGCGTTCTTATCAAAGCCCGCAGCCAGTCCGACGGGACTCGGAAAGGAGAGACCAAACACCTGTGTCCTCAGGCGCGGATCGCGGGCTGGTTCTAGATACCGCAGCCACGGACCCGCCACCTCCAGGCAACCCATGGCAAAGTGATGAACTGTTTCGGGGTCGAAGGAGAAAAAAAGGGGACGGATGCAGCATCGGTACAGACTCACGGGGCGATAGAAAGAGCGAGTTAGGCGGCGAGCGCAACGGTATTCCGCAGACGTTCCCAGGCCCGCGCGGGGAATCTCCGTGCGGGCCCGCGCGCGCGGCCCGGATCCGGCCGGTCCTCCGCGCCTGCCCCGAGCGGGTTTAGGCTGCTTGAGGTCATTCCGCCCCGGCGGGAGGGGCATTCTCGGGGAGGCAACGGGAGTTTCCCGAGGGGGGTTGCCACCGGTCGGCGGGTCTCGCGGGGCAGTGCAGCGTACCGCAACCGCACCCACCCCGCCCGTGCAGAGCGTTGCCTTCAAGGAAATTCGGCGCTAGAGCTGGCCCATGCGAAAGTCTCTCCCCCCGCGCATCCACCCGCTGCTTTCCGAGTGGAACCTTCGTGCAAAACGGTCGTTCGGCCGCCGCTTCTTTCTTGCTGCCCTGGCAACAGTGGCCATGCGAACCGGCTTGGATGCCGCTTCTTGGCCCCAGTGGCGCGGCCCAACGGGCACTGGTTTGTGTGAGGAAACCCGGCTGCCGCTGCGCTGGGGGCCGCAGGAGCATGTTGCTTGGAAAACCCCGCTGCCCGAGCGGGGAAACAGCACGCCCATCGCCTGGGGAGACCGGATTTTTCTCACGCAGGCTGAGCAGGAAAAACGCCTCGTCGTGTGCGTGGACCGCAGGGACGGGCGCATCCTGTGGAAATCTGGAACGGTCTCCGGAGTCCCCGAGAAATTTCATCCCACCAACCCTCCCTGTGCCGCGTCGCCCGTCACCGACGGGGAGCGCGTAGTCGCCAACTTTGGCTCCGCCGGGGTGTACGCGTTTGACTTCGCAGGCCGTGAGCTGTGGCGGACGGATCTCGGACTCGTTGATCACATCTGGGGCTATGCGGCATCGCCGGTCTTGCACGGGGATTTCTGTTTTGTGCACTTCGGTCCCGGTGGCAGGCACTTCCTCGTCGCACTGGACAAGCGGACCGGGAGGGAGGTCTGGCGCGTCTCCTTTCCCGAGGAACATCCCGCGGAGCGCACCGATGGATTTGCGGGAAAAAAGGGTGTTATCGGATCCTGGAGTACCCCGCTGATGGTTCCGGTGGGCGAGCGCACGGAACTGGTGCTGAGTCTGCCCGGAAAACTCGCCGCTTTCGACCCCGCCACCGGACGCGAACTCTGGTTTTGCGAAGGACTCAATCCCCTCCTTTACACCTCCGCGATGTACGGCGACGGCGTTGTTGTGGGATCCGGCGGCTACGGCGGCAGCACCGTGGCCGTGCGTCCGGGCGGTTCGGGCAACATGACCGCGCAGCGTTTGTGGCAAAAGCTTCGGGACAAACAACGGATTGGCAGCGGTGTGATCCACCGGGGCCACTTGTACATCCTCAACACTCCGGGAACCGCGCAGTGTATCCGCCTCGAAGACGGGCAGACGCTC
>JBILWF010000600.1:0-2791 GCA_044370075.1 Chthoniobacteraceae bacterium
CTCCACCTGGCCGCGCATCTCCAAGAAAGAACCGCGCGGCAGTTCCTTTTGAAACTCCGCCAAGATCGGCCGCACCTCATCCTGCACGGCGCCCAGGTCACGGCCGGAGACTCCGGCAAATACGTTGATCACCGGCATGATGTTAAAGTGGCTGACGACCGGGGCGGTTTGGGATCGTTCGATGGTGGTCAGGTTTGCGAGCAGTTGACCGTTGCCTGATCCGGGTTGGTTTCGGGTGACGGGAATTTCCTGGAGGGCTTCGAGCGAATCGATGGCGGCCTCCGTGGCGCGGAAGTTGACGAGGTACTGCACGCCGATGAGGGGGTTTAGCCAGAACACGGGCTGCATTTGTCCGCTGCCGCTGAGGCTCAGCAGGAGGGCGTTGGCGACATCGCGCTCGTTGAGGTTCATGAGAGCGGCCTTCTCGCGGTCGACCGCCACTTTGAGCCGGGGCTGGTCGGAGGCCTGTTGGATGCGTACATCCACCAGTCCGCTGACATGACGCAGCCGTTCGGCGAGCCGTGCCGCGAGAAGGCGGTTTGCGGTCTGATCGCGGCCACGGACCTGGATGTCGATCGGGGCGGGAAGGCCGAAGTTGAGGGTCTGGCTGACGATGTCTGCGGGGAGAAAGTAAAACACTGTGCCGGGGAATTCGCGGTTGAGGGCAAGGCGCAGTGCGGTTTCATACTCGGCGGAGGGGGCGTGGCCTTTGCGCAGGGAAATAAGCACGTCTGCGTCGCCGGTTCCCAGAAGGCCGTTGTTTGCGTAGCTCAAGCTGATGCCGGAGTTGGGGATGCCGATGTTGTCGAGAATTCCGTCCAGATCTTGCGGTGGAATAATGCGGCGGGCGGTTTGGGCGACTTTCTCCACAATCTGGGTGGTTTCCTCGATGCGCGTACCCGCCCGGGCTCGAACATGAAGCCGCAGTTGGCCACTGTCGACTTTTGGAAAGAAATCGCGCCCGAGCAGCGGCAGCAGCAGGGCGGAACCGCCGCAGAGAGCGAGGAAAAAAACCGCAAAGACACCGCGCCGCCGCAGGCAGCTGGCCAGGGCGTTTCGGTAGCCCAGACGGAAGCTCTCAAAGCCGCTCTCAAAAAGACGCTGGAACGCGAGGAACGGGGTCTTCCAGCCGGCGCGCCCGCCGGGGGCGGGGGAGCTGTGGGACACGTTGCGGTAGAACCACTGAACCATGGTGGGAACCAGCGTGCGCGAGAGGGCGTAGCTCGCGAGCATGGCGAACACGACCGCCTTGGCCAACGGCACGAAGAGGTACTGCGCAACGCCTTTGAGGAAAAACATCGGCACAAAAACGATGCAAATGCACAACGTCGACACGAAGGCGGGTAGTGCGATCTCCTCCGCGCCGTCCAGAATTGCCTGTGTGAGCGGCTTGCCGCTGTCCATCTGGCGGTGCACGTTTTCAATTTCGACCGTGGCATCATCCACCAGAATGCCGATGGCCAGCGCGAGTCCGCCGAGGGTCATCAGGTTGATGGTCTCACCCAGGGCGCTCAAAACCGCCACAGAGCACAGCACGGCGAGGGGAATCGAAACAGCGATGATTACGGTGCTGCGCCAGGATCCGATAAACAGGAGGATCATCAGCGCTGTAAGTGCCGCGGCAATCACGCCTTCCTTGAGGACCCCGCTGATGGCCGAACGCACAAAAACCGATTCATCTGAGAATTCACGCACTTGAATTTCCGGGGACACGGTGGACATCGCCTTGGGCATCTGGCGTTGAATTCCGGAAACCACGTCCAGCGTGGATGCCATGCCGTTCTTAAGAATGGTGAGCAACACGCCGCGCACGCCGTCGTGCCGCACCACGTTTTGCTGCGGTTGGGAGCCGTCGCGCACCTGGCCGACCTCTTTCAAGCGGATGGTCGCATTGCCGATGGTGCGCACGGGCACTTCCGCCAAATCTTCCAACCGCAGCGGACTGGCGTTGGTTTGAATGTCGTACTCGGTGCCGCCAAGCTTTGCGCTGCCGGTGGGCATGATAAGGGCTTGCGCACTGACGGCGTCCACCACGTCCTGCGGGGTGAGCCCGCGGGCCTTCAGCGCTGTGAGATCCAGGTCGACGGAGACCACCCGCGTGCGTCCCCCGTAGGGCCACGGGATTTGCGCGCCCGGAACGGTGACGAGTGCGGTACGGATTTGGTTGAGGGTGGTGTCGTAGACTTCCCCCTCGGAGAGGGTTGGGCTTGTGAGTGAGTATTGCAGCACCGGAACCGTTCCCGCGTTGTAGCGGATAATGAGCGGAGGCGTTTGGCCCGGCGGCATCAGGCGGGTGACGGTCTGTGCGATTGCGGTAAGCTGCGCCACGGCGCCGTCTACGGAGGCGCCTTCCTGCAGGAAGACCTTGATGATGCCCACGCCGTTGTAGGCGTTGGATTCGACGTGCTCGATGTCGTTCACGGTTGCCGACAGCGATCGCTCGTGCACGTACAGGATGCGCTGTTCGATTTCCTGTGCGCTCAATCCGGCGTACTGCCAGATGACGGAAACCACCGGGATGTTGATGTTGGGGAAGATATCCGTCGGGGTGCGCATCAGTACAAACGGCGTCATCAGCAGCAGCGCAAGCGCTGCCACGACGAACGTGTAGGGGCGCCGGAGCGCCAGACGGACAATCCACATACGGGGTGGCGGAGGAGGGGACACAGGGCGGGCGTGCGGCGGGATTTACCCGGCGCACGCCGCAAGGTGTCGCGCGGGATCAGGCGTGATGGGAGAGATAGCGTTCGGCGTCCAACGCGGCGGCACAGCCTTGGCCGGCGGCGGTGAT
>JBILWF010000049.1:0-9080 GCA_044370075.1 Chthoniobacteraceae bacterium
GCGCACCGAATGGAATACGCGCAATCGGTGTGCGTTTCAAAACCGCTGCCCGCCCCGCCCGAAGCCAGCACCCGGTGCAAGGCAGCCACCTGCCGGCCCCAGTCCCGCGCGGCTTCTCGTGGAAAGCGGCCCGCGCGCAGCTCCCCCTGCAAATATTCCCATGCGGTCTCGCCCGGCTCCCACCGCTGGACCAACGCAACGGTTTCGGGTGCTCCGGACGGGCTGAGCCGCTCGAGGGCTCCGCCAAACAAGGGAACGCCGGGAAAGGATTTCCCGTGCAGAAAACGCGCCACCTCCACCTCGGGGTGCACGCCCAGTTGCGGGTTCCGATACCACTTCAGAAACCAGTCCCCGGAGCGCCCCGTGCCCCTCCAGCACGCATTGGTGCTTCCGGTCGGCAGGCGTTGCCACTGCGTGGGCCCCGGCCGGTACGCACCCCGGATCCGCCTCCAGCGCGGGGGCTGCGGTTCGGCGTGCATCTAGCCCTGGATTAAAACCCCGAAGTGCTCGAGGGCTTCCAGCACTCCGCTGCTGCAGCGCTTTCGGGCGATGTACCCTCCGGCTTTGGACACGACAGCTTGAACCGCCTGCGCCGCGTTGGAGGGACAGCACACCCACCGGGCGTGGATTCCGTCCAGCATCGGCAGGTCGTTGTAATGATCCCCGGCGGCAAAAATCTCGTCTCGGGGAATTCCCGTCAGCCGCCCCAGTTCGGCCAGCGCAGTGCCCTTGCTGTAGGCCTCATGGCAGAAGCGCACCCAGATCGTGTTGCGCATGTATGCAAACCCAGGCACACGCCCCCGCTCCGCATCCAGAAACGTGCACACCTTGTTCATCTCCTCCTCGGACTCCGCCGCCAGTCCCACCATGCGCACTCCTTCCCAGATGGGGGACGCGTTGATTCCCGAATCCAGAAAAGCACGCACATCGGCCAGCAGCGCATCGGAGAGGTCAAAAAGCCGGTCGTGCGCCTCGTAGCAGCGCTGGTTCCAGTCCCCAAAGTCCTGCCATGTTCCGCCGGGACCCCGGTGAAAGACTTCGCGCTCCGAGGTGAGCACAAAGTCGGGCTCCACGGGGAAGTGAAACTCCCGCAGGCCGTCCTCAACAAAGTGCAGGTCGCGCCCCGTGTTGATGGCCCAATGAACGCCCCTCGCCCGGAGATCCTGCAAGACCGAAAAGAGCATTGGATCCACCGGGGGATCGGCGTCGTGGTCGACCAGGGTGCCGTCGAAATCAGTGCTCAAAAGACGAATCATGGGAAGAGGTATACGGCAAGATTGACGGGGAGCCGGACTTTTTTCACCTATTGCTCCATGAAAAGCGCATACGAACTGGCCATGGAGCGTCTCGAAAAGCAGGCTCCCACCCTCAAACTCACCGCGGAACAGAAAGCCGAGATAGCCGAAATTGAATCCATTTCCCGGGCAAAGATCGCGGAGAAGGAGCTTTTCATCAAAGACCAGATCGCCAAGGCGGTGGCCTCCGGCGACTTCGAATCGATCCAGCAGCTGGAGCGTCAGCTTGGCGTGGAAGTGCGGAACCTGCAGGCGGATGCCGAGGAGAAAAAAGAACGTGTTCGAAACCGCGCGCGCTGAGGAGGGACCCGCCGGGCAAGCCCTCCCCCGCACCGCGGCAGCAGTCGAAGCGACCCCCGTCGTGCCAGCCGTACTCGAATCCGCGGAATGACCCCGGGCATCAGGCTCCGCGGTGCACGCGCGAAGCGACTTTCAGGCGCAGGGCGTTGAGGGAAATAAAACCCGTGGCGTCGTTTTGGTTGTAGGCCTTGGTTGGATCCGCCTCCATGGTCGCGATGTGCGGGTTGTACAGGCTCACCGGTGATTTGCGGCCCGCGGTGATGACGTTGCCCTTGTACAGCTTGAGGCGCACGAGGCCCGTCACATTCTTCTGACTCTCCTCCACGAGCGCCTGCAGCGCAAGGCGTTCCGGGCTGAACCAAAACCCGTTGTACACCAGCGACGCGTACTTCGGAATGAGCCCGTCGCGCAGGTGCATCACCTCCCGGTCCATGGTGAGGGATTCCACCTGGCGGTGGGCGTGCAGCAAAATCGCACCCCCGGGAGTTTCATAAACCCCGCGGGATTTCATGCCCACGAACCGGTTCTCGACCATGTCCACACGGCCGATGCCGTTGCGCCCTCCGAGGCGGTTGAGCACTTTCATAATCCAGTACGGGGACAAATGCACAAGGCCCCCGGCGTCTCCCGCCGCGCCGCCGGTGTATCCCAGTTCGGACAGCAGTTCCGCTATCTGCGCATGGCCCAAGGCCGTGCAGACGCCTTTTTCGAAATGGAGCTCCACGTACTCCGCCGCGTCGGGTGCCTCCTCGGGCGATACCGAAAGCACGTACATGCCGCGCGCCTCGTCAGCGGAAGCATCAAACCAGGGGTCCTCCAAAATGCCCGCCTCAAAGGAGATGTGCAGAAGGTTGCGGTCCATTGAGTAGGGTTTTTTGGCTGTGGCCTGCACCGGAATTCCGCGCGCCTCGCAGTAGGCGATCATTTCGGCGCGTCCCGGGAACTGTTCGCGGAAGCGGTCCTGGCGCCACGGGGCGATGACTTCCAGTTCCGGCGCGAGGGCGGCGGCCGTCAGCTCAAAGCGGACCTGATCGTTGCCCTTGCCAGTGGCACCATGGGCGACGGCATCCGCACCTTCGAGACGCGCGATGTCCACCATACGTTTGGCAATGAGCGGGCGAGCAATTGAGGTGCCCAGAAAATACTGCCCCTCATAAACAGCGCCAGCCTGGATCATCGGGAAAATGAAATCCCGCGCAAACTCCTCGCACAGGTTGTCGATGTAGATTTTGGAAGCTCCGGTGCGGCGTGCCTTTTCATCCAGGCCCACGAGTTCCTCCTCCTGGCCCACATCGGCGCAGAATGCCACGATTTCAGCGCTGTAAGTTTCCTTAAGCCAGGCCAGCAGAACGGAGGTGTCGAGCCCTCCCGAGTACGCGAGAACAATTTTCATAAAGGATGGAAAACGCCCAGACTGGAGGGCCACCCGCTAAAATTGAAGAGGGAAATGGGGACGCATGCGCGCGGTGCGCACTTTCATCCGCGACTTTGTCACAGCCACCGTCCAAAGGGCCACGGGCGCCCGTGATCCCCCTCCACGAGACCTCGGGCCGGCGTTCACGCAAATCCCCGGGCAGCCGCTTTAAAGCTTCCCCTGTGAGAAGAAACACCCGCTCAAAACCCATCACTGCAACCCATTCTTCCGAAAACACTTAAAAATTTTTTCCTGCACACAATGGCCCTGTCTTTTGCGCTGCCGCGTCAATACGGGCCTGAATCACCCGCGGATCATGCTTTTTTATAACTGGCCGCGGGCGGATTGGGGTGCACAACAACCTGGTGGAAAACGGGATGCGGCCGATAGCGCCCGAGCGCAAAAACGGGCCGCTTATGGGCAGTGAAGCGGCTGGGCCTCGGGTGGCCGCGGCGTGGGTGGTGGAGAGTTTCAAGCAAAGCGGGGGTTACGTGCGGTGGTATGTGAAGTCGATCTTGCCGGGCCTGAAAACGGCGCTGGCCCGAGAGGTTGGGACATTGACCCCGCATGCCTGCAAGCGGCGCCAAAGGGCCGCCGGATGAAACGGACTTTTTTACCTGAAGAGAAAGAAAAGTGGCGGAGTTCACTCTGCCCCATTCGCCCGTCCGCCTTCAGTTTGTTAGATGGGCCTCGGCGTACGGATACGCGCGCAAGGGGCGAGGATTAAAACTCCCGGCGGCCACGCATCATCGAGGGGGCACACAGTCGCCCCCAAGAACCGGGGGCGCCCCCTTCACCCGTGCCCAAACAAAATATTTCGCGGCTACGAGAAATTCCGTAAAGGCTTAGAGACGCTGCGCCGCGGGTCACCCGCCAAAAGGACTTCTCCGGAAACTGTTACCCCGGGGAAATTCGGGGCTGCACCACTCCGGCGAGGAAACGGGCACCGCCGCCTTGCGACCCAACGGAACTGTCCGGGCCGTGGGGATTCGAGGGAGTGCCGGCATACACACCGACAGGCAAACCTTGGACGCGGCGAAAACAACGAGGCACTCAAAAAATTGACCCATCCCGCCCGATATGCGGCATCGCCTCACCGCCGGGAGCACGCCATACTCTGCCCCATGAAAACCCCCGTATTTTTGCAGCCCACCCCCTTGGCCCTCCCCGGTTTTGCCACCCTGCTGTTTGTTGCCGCCTTGAGCGCAGGATCGACCCTGGGAACCTTGGCAAGCGCCGCGGAACCGCCAAAGCCCGCAAGACCGGCAACGGAGCCCCTTCTTGATCTCATCAAAAAGAAAATGACCCCCAAAGATCTCACCCCGGACGAAGCGGAACGCGTCATGCAGCTTCAACCCGACCTCGTCATCCTCGACGTGCGCACGGCAGAGGAATTCTCCGAGGGCCACATCCGCGGCGCAGTGAACGTAGACTTTTTTGACCGCGAATTCGCCACAAAGCTCAAAAAATTTGAGGGAAAACCCGTTTTAGTGCATTGCGCATCCGGGGGTCGCAGCAGCCAGACGATCGGCAAAATCAAAGACGCAAACTTCCCGGCCATCTACCATCTCAAAACCGGATTCAGCGGCTGGCAGGGTGCGGGCAAGCCAACCACGAAGTAGCGCGCGGCATGCACCGGGGTTTTTCAGAGCCCCGGGGCGGTGTCCAGAGACGAAACCAACTCGCGCCCGGGGAACATCCCGGACAACAGCTTGTCGGCCGCCGGAACGCTCGCTCCCGCAGCTAAAAGCGCCTCGCGGATCATCGATTCGCGTTCCGCTTGCCTTTGCCAGCGCGCCTGCGCGTCCGCGGACAGGGATTCGAGAGGGTCGAAGTACAAGAACCAGCGCCCCGGCCGCACGGAGGGACTTATAAACACAGCAACCCCCGTTTCCCGATCGTAGAACTCGTGAGAATGGGCATCCCGTTTTCCGCCGCCGCCCATCGTATCGACCACAAAAGCCGGCGTGTGAAATCCCGCCGTACTGCCGCGCACAAACTTTTCCGCATCCAGCCCGACCTGCAGGGAGGTTCGCAGATCCTCCACGCCCGGCACCATGTCGTGGAAATACACATAATACGGCTGGATGTTGATGTACCCAAGGCGCCGCACCAACAACTGCAACGCGGCGGGGTGGTCATTCACCCCCTTCTGCAATACGCTCTGGCAGCGCACCGTGATCCCCCGCTCCACGAGCACGTTCATAGCGCGCCGGGTCACTCCCACAATCTCGCGCGGGCTGTTGAAGTGCGTGTGCAAAACCGCCGACTTGTGCAACCGGCGCGCCTCCTGCGCCACACGCGTCAGAGCGTCAGTCCATTTGGTATCGGTGAGAATCTTTTGCGGCAACACGCACAGCCCCTTGGTGGCAAAACGCAACCGCCGGATGTGCGGAATGCGCAGCAGACGCATGCCGATAAGCTCCAGATGGTCCGGGCGCAGGTTGTAGGTGTCTCCCCCGCTGATGACGATGTCCTCCAGGGCGGGCTGCGATTCAATGTATTCCCACGCCCGCTCCCAGCGCGGCAGATGCGCGTGCAGCTTGAGTTTTTCCCCAACCCGCTCCGTGTCCCCGCCCACCGCATACGAGCGCGTACAGAACCGGCAGTACACCGGGCAGGTGTCCACGGGCAAAAACAACGCCTTGTCGGCATACCGGTGCGTAAGCCCGGGGACCGGAGAATCCTGCCGCTCTCCGAGGGAATCCAAGCGCAGCATCGGATGATCGGGGCGCTGGGAGGAACGCAGGGGCAAAAACTGCAACCGGATGGGATCCCGCTGGGGGTGGTTCCAATCGATGAGGCTGAGCAGATGCGGGGAGACCCGAAGAGCCATTGGGGCGTTGCGCAAGCCGGCCTCCAAATCCGCATAAAAAGCATCCCCCACCAACCCCGCCAGCACGGCGCGCAGTTGCCGCGCGCTGGTGACAGTATTGCGCTGCTGAAAAGCGTGCGAATGAAACTCCTCGGGCTCCACTTCAGCGAAACCCGGCAGATGCCGCCAGTACTCGTCCTCCCGCAGTAAACGGTGCTCGTGTTCACCCGCTTCCGCAGCCGGAAACGCAATCCTTTCCTCCGTTTCCGAAAGTGCCGAACCCGCCGCCTGGTTCATCGCGCAGTCCCCCTCCCAAGGGTCACGCGGAGACCGGGAACCCCCGCCGCATTCCAACACCTGCCGCTGGAGCGGGCGCCCCTGGAAGCGAAGATATAAACCTTCAAAGCCTGCATGGTTTCCCCGAGTCTTTCTCCGGCAACCGGCCGGGGCAAGTCCCCACTCTCCAAAGCGTTTTCGTCTTTTTCTTCAGATTCCTCCAACCTCGCGCGCTGGTTCATTACTTGCGAGCCTCCGGAACCACCGTCAACGCCACCTCTTTCCCCTCCCGCAAGACCTTAACCTGAACGGGTTGCCCGATTTTGACCGCATCCAGGGCGTAGGTGTAATCGTAGATGTTGGTGACTTTCTGCCCCCCGAACTCCACGATGACATCGCCCCCGCGCAGCCCCGCCTTTTGCGCCGGCGTGTTGTCCCGCACCCCGCTCAGTTTTACTCCCCTCACATCCGTGGCGTAATCCGGTATCGACCCGATATAGGCACGCAACGTTTCGCGCGCACCGGACTCCTGCTGTTTGGTGCGTTCGACCCGGGAGTAATCCGGCTTTTGCTCATCCCGGACAATCTCCCGGGTTAGGGCCGAGGCAAAGCGGGTGATGCGCTCCAGTCCCTCAAAATCGAGCTTTTCGGGCGTATCCGTGGGCCGGTGGTAGTCCTCGTGCGAACCGGTGAAGAAACTCAACACGGGGATGCGCTTGGGGTAAAAGCTGGTGGTGTCGGTCGGCAGATACGGATCGTCCTGCAGCGTCAGCGTGAACCCTGCGGCAACATTGAATTTTTCAACCAGCCGTTTCCACGCCTTGGACGAGCCAACGCCCTGAAGCGTGAGCCGGTTTTCGCGCAGGCGCCCGACCATGTCAAAATTCAAGTAAGCCACGATCCGGCTCAGGTCCACGGGGGGATTTTCCACAAAACTGGCGGACCCCATCAGACCGATTTCCTCCCCCGACCAGAGTCCGAGCAACACACCCCGCTTGAACTGGGCTGGATTCTTCTGCCGCTCCGCGGCCAGCGCAGCCGCCAACTCCAAGACCAGCGCCGTTCCCGACGCGTTGTCATCCGCCCCGTGGTGGATTCCGCTTTCCTCCCCGGCACGGGCCATGGAGTTGGATTCCACGCCTTTGCCCAGGTGGTCATAGTGTGCGCCGACCAGAACCCACTCCTCCGGGGCGCCCTCGGCCGGGGGGATGGCGGCGACCACGTTACGGTCGTCTCCCTTGCGACGCTCGACACCCGCCTCCACGCGCACCCGCACCCCGGGAAGGGCGAATCCCCCCGGCACATGCGGGTTTTCCTGATCCAGCGCGCCTTGGGCGTCCTTGAGCGTTTTACCCGCGGAAGCCAGCAAAGCCTCGGCCACCCGCAAACTAACCGAATGTGCGATGATGCCAGACTGGGATCCGGTCGTGTCGGTGTTCAACCCCACCAGTTCCCCCGCCTGGGGCGAGTTCGGCCCAGCCACCGCCAGCACCGCCTTGGCGCCGCGCTCACGCGCCATCATGGCCTTGTAGCGCAAGCCGCCGTAGCGGTTGAGTTGCGCGCGCCGCGCCGCATCAACCCCTTCGGGCACATAGCGCAGCAGCAGCACGATCTTATCCTTCACGTCCAACCCGTCGTAGGAGTTGTAACGGCCCGCCACCGAGCTCTCGGGAACCGACAATCCGTACCCGGCGAACACCACCTCGCCCTCCACCGAACCCGAATCGCTGAATGAAAGCGGGCGAAAATCAGTCTCGACCGCATACACCTCCGGTTTTGCGTCGGCTTTGCGAATTTCCAACGCGTTTTTTCCCGCAACCAAATCAATGCCAGCGGTGAACTTGAAGTCCTGGAAAAAGCCCCCCTTGAGCGGGACGGCCCCCGCCGCAGCCAGTTGTTTTGCCAGCCACTGGGCGGAATCCCGCGCACCCGGACTTCCCGTCCGGCGCCCCTCCCGCTGAGGGCTAGCCAGCCACTCGACCTGGGCACGCAAGTCCGCCGCGCGAATCTCCGGAACAAACACCGGCTCCGCGCCCGGGGCGGACTGCGCGGAGGAAGACTGCGCCGAAGTCTTCTCGGAAAGCCCGTGCGCCGCGTTGGCCGCGGGTTTCGCGTCCTTGGAAGCGGAGCGGAGCGGGGCGGCATCCAAAAGGCGGCGCGCCGCGGCATCGTCCCAGCGCGCGGTGAAAAGCTGGCTCCTGCCCTCGGACGCACGATTGCTCGTCCAGGTGAGGGTTTTGCCATCCGGCGAAAACACCGGCAGCCCGTCAAAGCCGGGAGTGTGGGTGACCCTCACCGGTTCCCTGGTTCCAAGAGCGTCGACCAAAAACAGCTCGAAATTTTCAAAACCCAGTTTGTTGGCCGTGAAGATGAGATAAGTGCCGCTGGGATGGGGATAAGGCGCCCAGGACATACAGCCGAAATCGGTCAACCGCCGCACGTCGGAGCCGTCCAGACGGGCTGAATACAGATCGGCGTTCATCCCCGAGCTGTCGAAGCGGCGCCAGATGACGCGGTCGCCCTCGGGCGAGAAAAACGGTCCCCCGTCGTAACCCGGAGCCTGAGTGATGCGCCGCACGCCGGAGCCGTCGGCGTTCATCACGTACAGGTCCGCGAAGTAAGCGGGATCCTTTTGGAAAAGCGCCTGCTCCTGCTTGGTGAGTTTTTCCACGGGATACGCGGCCCGCGTGGAGCAAAAAACGATGTGTTTTCCATCGGGGGAAAAAGAAGCCTCCGCATCGTAACCCTCGCTGTGGGTGAGCCGCTTAAGTCCGCTTCCATCCGCCTCCGCGGAGTAGATTTCATACTGGGGATCGTAGTCCCAGGAGTACCGGCGCGTTTTTCCCGAGGCTCGAAACTCCAATTCGGCCTTCTGCTTGGCAAGCGCTTCGGGATCGTCGTGCGTAGAGGAAAACAAAAGCCGGGAGGAGCCGGGTTGAAAAAAGGCACACGTGGTTTTGCCGATACCGGGCGAGACACG
>JBILWF010000601.1:0-2772 GCA_044370075.1 Chthoniobacteraceae bacterium
CGTGCTCCATGACGGCCCCATCGACGATCGAGACGCCGGAATTGTTGAGACAGCGCGAGGCACTCTCATCACCACCACATTCACCTCGCTGGCCTATGTCGACTCCTTGAAAAAGGCACGGGCCTCGGGCTTGTGGTCCGAGGATAAACTCGCCCGCTGGAACAGTGCGCACAACCGTGTTCCCGAGGGGACCCACTCCGATCAACTCGGCCAATGGACCCTCCGCTCCGAGGACGGTGGCTCTTCGTGGGGGCCGGCGGTTCGATGCCCCGCAAACAGCCCCCACGGGCCCATCGCCCTGCGCGACGGCCGCCTGCTTTATCCCGGCAAAGAGCTGTGGACCGGCGAAAAATCGATCGGCGTCTGGGAATCGATGGATGATGGAAAAACATGGAAACGCCTCGCTAAAATTCCCGCACGCGAGGGGGATGACGTAACCACTGGCTACCACGAATTGCACGGCGTGGAGGCCGGGAACGGAACCCTCCTCGTGCACATCCGCAACCATAACAAATCCAACGCAAACGAAACACTCCAAACCGAATCCGCCGATGGGGGACAAACCTGGTCGGTTCCCCACCCCCTCAGGGTCACCGATGGAACATCCGGAGTGTGGGGGCTTCCCTCCCACCTGCTGCGTTTGCAAGACGGCCGCCTCCTGATGACCTACGGCCACCGGCGCGCTCCCCTTGGCAATCAGGCACGCATCAGCTCCGACCACGGAAGCTCCTGGGGCGAGCCAATCCTCATCTCGGAGGATGGAACCAGCAGCGACCTCGGGTACCCCAGCACCGTCGAGTTTGCCGACCACAGCCTGCTGACGGTCTGGTACGAAAAAACCAAGGCGTCGCCCGCCGCGGTCCTCCGCCAGTGCCATTGGACCCTGCCGTAAACGCGGCACGGGAGCCCCTCTCCTCCCACTTCCAGTCTTTACCCGAATCCAATCCAAACGCGCTTTTCAGCGGCGCAAACGTTTTTTTTACAGAAGCACGGTCTAGTCTGGTGGTTTCCGCATCCGAGCCCAGACTCCTCGTGTGAACGATTAAAGACTTGGACCAATGCAGCTCAAAGGGTGGTTTCTTTCTCTTCTGATTGTAGAACTCGCCGTCGGGCCAATTTACGCGGGCCACCGGGTGGCTCTGGCTGTAGGGTGCCAGCACTATCCGCGATTGAGGGAGGCCGATCAACTCGCCAGCCCCATAGCCGACGCGGAGGATATGTCCCAAGTTTTCTCAAAAATGGGGTACCGTTTGATTACCGGCGGCGCGCTGCGCAATCCTTCGCGCGAGCAACTTGTGACCGCCATCGAAAATCTCGCAAAAGCGGCCAGAGGCGCAGATGCCGTGGTTTTTTACTACTCGGGCCATGGGATTGAGGTGGACGGGGACAACCACTTGCTTCCCGCGGACACGCCCCACCTAGAATCGCTGCATCAGCTCCGAACGCGAGCCCTGCAGTTGAAAGAGTCCGTGATGGTTTTGCTGGATGAATCCAGGGCTCTCAACAAGGTGATTATTCTGGATTGCTGCAGGGACAACCCCTTCTCCGCCCCCCTGGTGAGAGCCTCGGGGAAATCAGCCAAATCGGTGAGCCCGGGAAGTATCGGCGAAATCAACGGATACGGGCCCGGCTTTTACCTCGCGTTTTCCACAAGCTCCGGACAGACCGCTCTTGATGGAAACGGGGAACGCAACAGCCCGTTCACAAGGGCAATGCTGCACTCCGTGAAAAATTTTGCGACCAAGGATATCGATTTCTTTTTTCGGGACGTAAAACGACAAATGCCCAGGCATCAAACCAGTTGGACGAACAGCAGCCTTACCGATCCGTTTGCGCTGGCAACGGTTTCCATCGAGTTTACCACAAACAAAACGGCTGATCGACAGCTCGAGATTGAAAAAAGGGCGCGTGAAATCGCATCGCAAATGGAACGCCGCGAGCCACCCGTGCAACCTCAAGTCCCCTCGCCGCTCCCGGAATGGCCCGTCCGACCGTCCACCCCGCCGATTAGGACGCAGAATTTTACGCGGGTCTCCCCTTACGACCCGGGGCACCGCTACCCCAAATGTTCCGTGCAGCAAATTTTGACTGCGGAGGAACTCTTGCGTTCAAGCCGGCCGTGCGCACTCGCCGATGCAGAAATGAGCGCCGTGTACAACTCCCTGCGCACAGGATTAAACTCCCGCCCCGCTGACAAGGAGTTGCTCAAGCTCGATCAATTGAACTGGCTGTGTTTTCGAGCCGCGGAACTCTCCGCTGCCCCCTCCTTCAAGCGGGAGGAGGTATTTGTGGAGTTGTCCCGTGAACGCGCACAGATGCTCAAGAAACGCCACCACCCGCTTTAAAAGCCCGGGCCTCGCCCCCCAAAAAGTCGATTCCCCCCCACGGCCCCGGTCAGGGTTCCTGGTACACGATCACCGGCCGAAATCCGAGATAGCGTTCCCGGCGCCCCGGCGCCCTCTTGATGCGGGTGGCGGCCCGGCAAAAAGCCGCTTCGCTGTCCCAAGCAGCCCCACGCACCACCCTGCCCGAACCTTGGTCGGGGCCAGTCGGCGAGTCCTCGTCCACGGGCCCATAAAGCCCGTACCAGTCGGCGCACCACTCTGCGACATTCCCTATCATATCCTGAATGCCCCAGTCGTTCGGCACCTTGTTGCCCACACGGCGGGGCCCCGCAAGCCCACCCGAATACTGCCTCTGCTTCCATCCGTCCGTACTCCACCCGCGGCCTGAGTAATGGAGCGCGGTGTTTCCCCCGTACCACGCCACATC
>JBILWF010000602.1:0-2771 GCA_044370075.1 Chthoniobacteraceae bacterium
CGCCGAGGCCGGCACGCGGTTGGAGGTGACCGAAAAAATCGCACACCAAATTCTGGATGTGATCGCGCAGGAGGCCGGCAGTGACCAGGTGCGGCTCACCATGGGACTGATCGGGGTGCATGCGTCGAATTATCCGGTGAACCTCATTCACCAGTGGAACAGCGGCCCCGAGGAGGGCTCGCTGCAAGTGCAGCTTGTCGAGGGAACTCACGTACGCGTGGGTCCGCTTCGGGAGCGGTTGCGCGAGCGCCTGGGCAGGGAACTACCTCAGGTCCGCCTTTCGTTTGAGCCTGCGGATATTGTCAGCCGGGTGATGGCCTTGGGCACGAGCACGCCAATTGAGGTGGCCGTCAGCGGAAAGGACTTTGGAGCCACCCGCACCCATGCGAATGCGGTTCTCGAAAAAATGCGCGGCCTTCCCGAGCTGCGGGATGTGCAGATTTCGCAGAATCTCGACTACCCCAGCATGCAGGTGCACATCGACCGTGAGCGTGCGGGTTTGCTCGGTGTCCGCATGACGGACGCCACGCGCAGCCTGGTGGCGGCCACGGCCAGCAGCCGCTTCACGGTCCCCAACTACTGGGCCGATCCCAAAACGGGGGTCAGCTACAGCCTTCAGGTGCAGGTGCCCCAGGGGCAGATGAGGGGGACCGAGGATTTGTTGAATCTTCCCGTCAGCGCAGGAACGGCGCGCACCGCGCTGCTGCGCAATTTCGCCTCGGTTTCCGAGGGATCCGTCGTCGGCCAGTATGACCGCTACAACATGGCGCGCACGGTCTCGGTGATTGCGAATCTCGAGAGCGTGGCTTTGGGCACCGCCGCCCGCCTGGTGGAGCGTGTTCTGATCGAACTGCCACCCCCGCCGGGGGTACAGGTCCAAATCCGGGGACAAATTCCGCTGCTGCGTGAGCTGGAAGCGGGGCTTAAAACCGGTCTGCTTGTGGCCGTGGTGGTTATTCTGCTTTTGCTGACTGCGAACTTCCAAAGCCTGCGCCTCGCCCTTGTGGTGCTCTGCAGCATCCCCGCTGTGGTTGCCGGCGTGGTGCTTTGTCTGTGGACGTTCGGCATCACGTTTAATCTGCAAAGCTTTATGGGAACCGTCATGGCCGTGGGTGTTTCGGTTTCCAATGCAATCCTCCTTGTATCCTTCGCCGTGCGCGCGCAGCGCTCGGGGCTCCCGCGGCGCGAGGCCGCCATCCGCAGCGTGACGGGCCGGGCCCGTCCGATCGTCATGACAAGCCTTGCCATGATCGCTGGAATGATCCCCATGGCCACAGGCGGCACCTCCTCCGAACCCCTCGCACGCGCGGTGCTCGCGGGCCTGCTCTTTTCCACAGTTGCCACGCTGCTGGTTTTACCGGCGGCCTATTCCCTTTTTGCGAGCAAGGATGCTTCGCCTGCGTCCTTGGATCCGGATGATCCGGAATGTGTTTTGCCCGTACAAAGCCGCGGTTCGCTCAATCCGGCCCCGAAGGACTTCCCCGAAAGCAGCATCCCATGAAGAGTGTTCGCCTTTTTCTACTTTGTCTCGCGGCGGTACACGCGCTGGGACGCGGTGTATGTGGTGCGGCTGAATTTGCGGCGGCACATCCCGCGCACGGCACCATTCACCGGTGGGTGAGTTTGCCGGGTTCGCTGCAACCGTATCAGCAGGTGGTCTTGTACGCACGCGTTGCCGGGTATGTGAAATCCGTGGGTGTGGACCGGGGCGATGTCGTGCAATCCGGCCAGTCGTTGGCTGTCGTGGAAATTCCGGAACTGGAGGCCGATCTCCTCAAAGCCCGGGCCGAACTGGAGGCGGCGGAACTCGAAAGCAAAAGGCTTCGGGAAGCGCGTGCAAAGTCACCCGACTTGGTGCTTCCCCAAAGCGTGGACAATGCCGAGGCGCGCGCCGGAGGGGCGCGGGCAACGGTCAACCGGTGCAAGGTGCTCTTGGATTTCGCGCAGATCCGTGCTCCCTTCGCGGGTGTCATCAGCGCGCGCAGCATTGACCCGGGTGCCCATGTTTCTGCCGGAACTTCCCCGCTTCTGGCTCTGGTGGATTGCACGAAGCTCCGCTGCCAGGTTGCGGTTACCGAGATGGAGGCTCCTCTGGCGACCCCGGGCAAACCCGTGCGCATTGTTCCCGATGCGCTGCCCTCGCCGCCTGTGCAGGCGAGCATTTCGCGCAGCGCGGGCGTGCTGGACGCGGCAACGCGCACGCTCATGGTGGAGGCGGATGTGGAGAACGCAGCGGGCAAACTGCTTGCGGGCATGAGCGTTACGGTGCGCATCGGCCTGGAGCGTCACGAAAATACGCCGTTGGTTCCGGTGGCCGCCCTCGTCATGGAAAAAACCAACGCGTTTGTTTTCCGACACGTGGGGGGCAAGGCGGTTAAAACGCCCGTCAAAATCGGATTCAATGACGGCACGCACGTTGAGGTCCCCGAGCTCAAACCCGAGGACACCGTACTGCTTGTGGGAACGGCACTCGTAAGCGATGGACAGGCCGTGGCGATCAAGCCGTCCTCTCCGTGAGTTTCAACCCAGGGTGAATCCCATGAAAAAAATCCTTTTCGCGTGCATGGTTTTGATTTCGGGAGCCTGCATGCAGGCTGTGCCCGTGTTTGTGGATTTGCGGACGGTTCTAAAGCTGGCCGGGGCGCGGCACGACGAGGTGGAGCTGGCCCGGTTGCAGCACGCACAGGCTCTGTTCGAATCACAACAAGCCTGGCAGCGGTATTGGCCGACGTTGAATGTGGGTGCTCAGTACCGGGGACACGAGGGCCGTT
>JBILWF010000603.1:0-2769 GCA_044370075.1 Chthoniobacteraceae bacterium
ATCCTCGCAACGCCGCCCGCCTTCCGCTGGGTGCACTTCAAGTACGCGATCCAAAAAGGCGTCAACGTGTTCATGGAAAAACCCATCTGCGTGGATGCGGTCACCGGTTTGCGGATGATTGAACTGGGCGAGGAAGCCAAAAAGAAGAACCTCAAGGTGGGGGTTGGACTCATGGTGCGTCACTGCCGCGGCCGCCAGGCCCTGTATGACAAGCTGCGCGAGGGGGCCATCGGGGACATCATCGCCATGCGCGCCTATCGCATGCATCCTCCCGTTGGATCGGCATTTACCACCGCGAAAATGCGTGACGATTTCCTCCAGAGCGGCAAATCCGAGACGCTCTTCCAGATCTCGCGTTTTCACAGTTTCTTGTGGGCGTCGGGCGGGCTCTTTAGCGACTTCTACATCCACCAGATCGACGAGTGCTGCTGGATGAAGGACAAGTGGCCTGTCAAATGCCACGCCCTCGGGGGCCGCCACTACCGCGAAGACAAGATCGACCAGAACTTCGATTCCTATCACGTCGAGTACACCTTCGACGACGGGACCAAGTTTTTCATGTACGGCCGCACCATGGGCGGCGTGAAGGACGAGTTCTCCAGCATCGCCCACGGCAGCAAGGGACTGGCCACAATTTCGCTCGGCGGACACCATCTGGGCAAGGCGGGGCGCATCTTTAAAAACCAGCAGATTAAGCCGATGGATGAAGTCTGGTCGGCCATGACCGGAGACCAGAAGGCTCCCAATCCGTACAGCATGGAGTGGGCGGATCTGGTGGAGGCCATCCAAAAGGACATGCCCTACAACGAAGTTAAGCGCGGCGCGGAAGCCAGCATGGTGACTTCCATGGGGCGGTTCGCGGCGCACACCGGTCAGGAGATCACCTGGGATGATTACCTCGCAAACAAGCACGAGTTTGCACCCGGACTCGATGCGCTCACCGACGGTTCGCCCGCGCCCCTCAAGGCCGACAAGGACGGAAAGTACCCCTTGCCCGCGCCCGGCTTGAACCGCGACAGGGAATACCGCGAATTCGCGGTTTAAGGCGGAATACCCGCGGGGGGAGGTGCGTGCGCCCCTCCCTCCACCCATCCACGCATGAATCCTTCCAAGCGAACCGCGATTATCTTTGGTTCCATCGTGGTCGCGGGGTTTGCCTTGGGCGTCCCTTGGGTGTACCGGGAAGCCAGCCGGGTTTCGCGTCAGGAACAGACCCGTCGCTCCCTGCGCAATCCGCTGGGAGCGGACATGGCGTGGATTCCCGCAGGGAAATTCACCATGGGGTCAAACGACGGGCAACCGGACGAGCAACCTATTCACGACGTCAAAGTCCGCGGGTTTTGGATCGACCGTCACGAGGTGACCAACGAGCAGTTTGCCAAATTCATCGAGGCGACCGGATACCGGACCACCGCCGAACAAGCACCCGATCCCGCCCAGTTTCCCGGGGCGGCGCCGGAGAATCTGGTTCCGGGCTCGGTGGTTTTCACGCCGCCTCCCCGGGTGGAAACGCTCAACAACCACATGCAATGGTGGAAGTACGTCAGGGGCGCAAATTGGCGGCATCCGGAGGGACCCGAATCGGACATCACCGGGCGGGAGAGGCATCCGGTGGTGCATGTGTCCTATTACGACTGCGAGGCGTATGCAAAGTGGGCGGGTAAACGGCTGCCCACCGAGGCTGAATGGGAGTACGCAGCCCGCGGCGGGCTGGAGCAAAACATCTATCCCTGGGGGAGGGAGCGCTTTAAGGGGGGGATGTGGCTCATGAACATCTGGCAGGGCCAGTTCCCGACTGAAAATCTCGCGCAAGATGGGTTCAAAACCACGGCGCCCGTCGGGAGTTATCCGCCCAATTCGTACGGTTTGTACGACATGGCGGGTAACGTCTGGGAGTGGGTCGCCGACTGGTACCGGCACGACTACTACGCGCACAGTCCCCGCGACAACCCCCGGGGGCCCGCAGACAGCCATGATCCGGATGAACCCGGGGTTGCCAAGCGGGTTGGGCGGGGCGGTTCCTACCTATGCAGCGACATGTACTGCAAGGGCTACCGCACCAGCGCCCGCATTAAAACCTCGCCGGACACCGGACTCTCGCACACGGGATTCCGCTGTGCAAAGGACGCACCGGCCCCGTAGACGGCGCCTTCCGTGCGGGCACTCCCGCAGGCGGAGGCCGATTCCTGCCGCCCTTTGCGTTCGGGCTGGAATCTCGTTCGAATTCCGGCAATAGAGTAGCGATGCTGCGTTTTTCAACCCCCCATCTCATTGCATTCAGCACCTTTGTGCTGTGCCTCTCTCCGGTGCACGCCCAGATCTCCGCGTCTTCCGGGGCCGATTCGTGGGGGGCGGAACTCAAGCGGGCCGAGGATGAAATCCGCACGGTGCGCACCGAGTTCGGCAACCAGTACCGCCGCAAGTTGGCCGAACTGCGGGCCGGTTTCCAGCAGGCGGGTGATTTGGAGAATGCCCTTGTGGTCCGGGATTTGGAGAAGGATTCCGAAAGCGCGTCCGTCCCCCTGGCGGGTTCGGCGGTGGTGAACTCACCGCGCACGGTGCGCGACTTGCAGCTCGAGTTGCTCGCAAAACAGAGGGATTTGCTCGGCGCGATCGTCCAGAAAGCCATGCCCAAGCTGGTGGAAGTTAAGCGTTCCCTCACCAAGGCCGGCCGTCTGGACGAGGCATCCGAGGTGCTGAAAGCGATTGTTCTTTTGTACGAAGGGGCGGGGGTTCCCGGCGAAAAAATCGCCAATGGCAGCGCGGTCC
>JBILWF010000050.1:0-9010 GCA_044370075.1 Chthoniobacteraceae bacterium
GCGCCGCTTTGTCCCCAGCGTTGGAATTTAGTGTGGGCAGGCATCACTAGTTGTTTCTGCCCCGAGGTCATTGTGGTGAGGCGCTGGCCGCGGCGGATGGACTCCGGAAGTTCTGTCCCTGCGAGGGCTGCGAGCCCGGGTTTCTCGTCAAAGAGTTCGATTTGAGAGGGACCTCCCGATTGGGTGAGGAAAATTACCCGTTTGGCTTTGGGGGCGAAGTGGGGGATGTCGGCGCGCCCGATTGGTGGCGGAGTGGAAGACGTCAATTCATTGCCGAAGGCATGAAGGGCCATCGAACCGAGGCTGATTCCCGTGCATTCCCCGAGAAAGTAGCGGCGGGTGCGTCCCAGAAGAGCGTCTTCAAAGCGGTTCATAATTAGGAAACTTGTCGGGGGTTATTCGCGTGTGAGAGCCTCGTCCAGATTGAGAATAAGATTGGCAACAAGCATTAAGGCAGCGGTTTGTGTGGCGTCCTCGACGGGTGTTTCGGACTGGCCGTGGGCGAGGGCTTTGTGCGCTTCCCCGGGATGCTGCCGGTACCACGCAAGGGCGGTGGCATGTGTTTTCTGGAGGGACTGCCGTTCATCCGATTCGGGCTTTCGCAGCAGCACCCGCTCGAAAAGCGCGGATACCGGCGCCTCTGGGGCTGCTTGCAGGGCGCGAACTGCGAGGTGCCGCGAGGCTTCCAGAAAGGTGAGATCGTTCATGAGGGTAAGCGCGTGCAGTGGCGTGTTGGTGCGCGCGGTGCGGACCTCACACACGCGCCGCTGCGCGCTGTCGAACAGAAAGGAAGGCGCGGCTGACCGCCGCCAGAAGGCGTATAACGTGCGACGGTACTGGTCGGGACCATCGCTGGGCGTGTATTTGAAGCGCCCCATGGTGATGTCCTCCCACACCCCCGCAGGCTGGTAAGGACGCACTGGAGGTCCGCCCAAAACCGGGTTGAGCAGCCCGCTCACGGCGAGCGCCTGATCCCGAAGCATCCACGCGGGCATCCGAAAGCGCGATCCGCGCGCGAGGAGACGGTTTGCGGGATCCGCGGCGAGCATCTCGGCGCTCACGCGGCTGCTTTGTCGGTAGGTGGCACTGGTGGCGATCAGCTTCAAAACGTGGCGTATATTCCATCCGCTTTCGATAAATTCAGCAGCCAGCCAGTCGAGCAGTTCCGGATGAGTGGGGCTTTCCCCCTGCAGTCCGAAGTCGTCCGGTGTGCGGACCAGCCCCTCGCCGAAAAGCATCTGCCAGAGATGGTTGACCGTCACGCGCGGCGTGAGCGGGTTTTGCGGCGCGGTAAGCCACCGGGCCAGATCCGCGCGCGTGGACCGCGGAGAATCCGTTCCCTGCTGCGGGTTCCAGGGCGCGATGGCTTCGGGCACGCCGCGCTCCACGGGATCACCGGGTTTGTCCCACTGGCCCCTGATGAGTACATGCGTTTCCCGGGGTTGTGCGCGTTCTTGCAGTACCGTGACGTTGAGTTTTGAAGCGGCCGACTTCATTTCCGCGAGGTGCGCATTGGCGAGGTCGAGTTGCTCTTTGAGCGGGCGGTACGGAGCGTGGTCGACGAGAAATTGGTCGAGCAGTTGCCCGCGCAGTGCCGGAGGCAGCGTTTCGTTTTCCCCGGGCGTCCATCTGGCTAATTGCTCCAACGGGGCTGCGTCGAGGGAGCGCGGGGCCGGGCCGGGTTGGTCGGTGATGAGAATTCGAAAGCGTGCCAGCGTATGGCGGGGACGGAGGGCGCGTTGTCGCAATTCGATGATGAGTTCCTCGTGGGGAGCCAGCGATTCAGGCTCCGCGAAAGCCCACACCGCCGTGTGCGGCGTGGAGGGATCCGCGTCAAAGTTAGCCCACCCGTTGCGGGGATCGTCGTCAAAGGTGTTGCCTATGTTTCCGTAGCCCCCGTTTTTCTTGGAGTCGGGGGAATGATCCGCCTTGGCTGCTACAATGGCTATCTCGCGGGTTTGAGAGGCCCCCTTTACCCGCACCTGCGCTTTGACATCGGTGAGAATGAAGTGGCCGGAATCCGAGCGTGCGGGACCGCCAGCGGGCAGGCTCGCATCGGGAAGGACTTCAAGTTTAAAGCCACTGATGCGCTGCAGACCGGGGTTTCCTATTACGCGGTAGTCGTCCTGAACCGGGGCTTTTCCCGTTGCAAGGACGATGCTGGCGGAGTCCTGGGTGAGGGTGGTGCCTTCGTTGGTTTCGAGTGTGGATGCCTGCAGCGGTCTCCACGCGGAATAGTCCGGGGGAAGGGATGTCCGCTGCGATTGGATCCATGCCTCAAACGCGGGGATCGCGTCTGCGCGGGCCGCTGCCTCCTTCGCTTTGCGGGCCTCGACGAGTTGTTGTGCTTCCGTGATAGCCCGCTGGCCGTGTGGCGATTTGTACTCGAGGAAAGGCTTTGCACCAGAGCCGGCTGCGCCTGTTTCGTCGATCGAATTGAAGAACGCGGAGAGCTTGTAGTAGTCGGCCTGCGTGACCGGATCGAATTTGTGGGAGTGGCACTGGGCGCAGCCCATCGTGAGACCGAGCCAGACCGTTCCCGTGGTATTGACGCGGTCGATGACGTAATCAACCCGCGATTCCTCGGCGAGACGTCCCCCTTCGCCGTTGGCCATGTGGTTGCGGTGAAAGCATGTCGCCAGTTTTTGCTCGGAGGTGGCCCCGGGGAGCAGGTCGCCGGCGAATTGTTCGAGCGTGAAGGCATCGTAGGGCTGGTTGCTGTTGAACGCGTTCACCACCCAGTCCCGCCACGGCCAGTTGGTGCGTGTCGAATCGGCCTGATATCCGTCCGTGTCCGAATAGCGCGCAGCATCCAGCCAGAACATTGCTAACCGCTCTCCGTGATGCGGGGAGGCGAGCTTTTCTTCCACAAATCTTTGCCAAGCGGTTTCGCGCTCCGCGCTTTTTTCGTCCCCGGCGAGGGCGCGCGTGATATTCTCAACCTGAGCGGGTTCCGGAGGGAGCCCCGTCAGGTCGAGCGAGGCCCGCCGCATGAGCACATGCGCGGGCGCCTCCGGCGAGGGCTTGATTCCCTGGGTACGGAGTTTTTCCGCCACGAAAGCATCGATGGGATTGCGCACCCAGCCACCGGGCGCGCCCTCCAAAATCGGGACGCGCGGTCGCACAACCGGTTCAAACGACCAGTGCTTTTCGTAGCGGGCCCCTTCAGCAATCCAGCGCCGCAGGAGAGCAGCATCCTCGGGCTTAATTTTTTTGTGCGTCTTTGGCGGGGGCATGACCTCCTCGGGATCCGAGGAGAGGATGCGCTCGAGAAGGGCGCTTTCACCCGGTTTTCCAGGCGCAATTGCGCGGCGTCCGCCAAGATCGCGGGAGGCTTCCTCCAGGCTGTCGAGGCGCAGTTCGGCCTTGCGGCCTTTCTCATCGGGGCCGTGGCAGTGGAAGCAGCGGTCGGAGAGCAAAGGCAGGATGTGTTCACGAAAACGCACGGGCGCTGCGGAGTCCGCCGCCTGTTCGACGCCGGATGCGGGGATGGCCGCAAACATCAGTATTCCGAGCAGGATCCCGGATGCGTGGGGCGACGTTTTGGGCTTTCTAGGCCGCGCGGGTGGGAGGGGAGTGCTTTCCATGATGGGGTGTGCCGTGCGCGGGGTAGAATGCAACGGCGCGTTTTTGCGCACAATTGTCATGTTTTTCGCGGAAGCACGTCCCCGGCCGGGCGCGCGGGCGCTGGCGGGTGCGCCAACGGAAGCGGTCCCTGCCGCGGGAACGCGTTCGCGGGCGGGTTACGCGTTGGGCCGCGCGGGATCGGCCGCGAGGGGCGCGATGAATTCCGCGAGGGCCTGCAGCAGCGGGATGCGTGTGAGCACGGCATGAAGGCGGGGAAGAGCCACGGGAATGTGAGCCAAAAAATCGGCGCGTTCCCGCTGTAACCCGAGAAAACCGTAGGCACCCAGGGCCTGCATGAGGCGTTGCGCGGCGCACAGATCGTAGACTTGCTCGAAATGGGCGCGGTCCTCCGCCGCGGGGTTGAGTGCGCAATAGGTGTCAAACAAGACCGCCTGTTCGTCAGCGCTCAGGTCCACGTAGGGGTCGAGCAGTAGGGAAGCGAGATCGTACTGGGGCAGTCCCCGGCGCATGCCTTGGAAGTCAATGAGGCACGGCTTGCCTCGGAGGATTACAACATTCTGGGACTGAAAGTCGCGGTGCACGAGTCCCTGCGGTTCGGCGGCCAAGCTCTGTGCGATGGCGCTGAGTGCCGCACGGTGGGGGGCGAGAACCTCGGGCTGGATGTGAAAATAATTCTGAAGACAGTGCGTGAAAAAATACTCCTGCTCCCACACGTACAACCGCGCATCAAAGCCGGGTTGGAGTTGGGGCGGATCCTCCCGCTTTTCCCACGCGGGCAGCGCCTGATGCAGTCGGGATACTTCCCGCAGAGTCGCCTCGTACAGTGCTTTTCGGACCGGCCAAGGTTCCTTTCGAAAACTCCAGAGATCCGTCTCGCCGAGGTCTTCCATCCATATCCGTCCTTGCTCCAGTTCGTGGTGAAACATCTCGGGCACGCGGACGCCGAACGCGCGCAAAAAATTCCCTATCTCGACGTAATACCGGTTCTCCTCCTTCTGCTGTCCATACTGCACAAAGATGAGCGATGTGCCGTCCGGTGCACGCAGGCGGTAAAATTTCCTGTCGGAGCCGCCTTTTTCCAAGGGTTCAATCGTGACCCCCACGGCAGGCAGATGCGGAAAACGTGCGCGGGTGAGTTGGAGGATTTCGGGAAGGTCTGGGGAATGCACGGGGTGGGAGTGGGGATTAAAAATCGGTGTCTGAGTGGGAACCGTTCACGGATGCGCCCGCGGTGACGATGCACCGGTGCAGGCGCGTGCCCGGAGCGATGTGTGCGTCCTCCCATACGACGCAATCGGTGAGGGTGGCTCCTTCGCCCACATGGCTGCGTTCGCCCACGGCGGTCGCCGGGGAGATTTCTGCGGTGGGCGCCACCGCGGCGGAGGGGGCGATCCACGGGCCGGAGTCCGCCAGATGGGAGTGGACCTGCAGGATCTGCTCCCGGGAGCCAAGGTCCCACCAGGCTCCCTCGTCCACCACCGCGCTTCCGAGGCGCGCGCCTTCCCGGATCATGTCGAGAAAAACCGGGATGACGCTTAGTTTGGTCCCGGGGGGAATCCGGCGTAAGAAGGCGGGTTCCACCAGATAAATTCCGGTGAACAGGTGGTGTGGTTCACGTTCGGGGTGGAGGCGGCGTCCGATGTCGAGTATGCGTCCTGAGGAGTCGTCGCGGAGGATGTGCAGAGGCCCGTCCTGCGAGCGGAGCACGAGGGTGACTTCGTTGCCGGCGTTTTGGTGGGCGGTCCACGCTTTTTCGAGGGGAAGCGAGGAAAGGATGTCGCCGTTATACACCCAGAAAGGCGCGTCTCCGGGAAGAAGGGCGGCGGCGTGCAGGAGGCCGCCTGCGGTTTCGAGCACCTCGGGAGATTCGTGGCTGAAGCGCAGCGGGCATTGGTTCCAGAGGTGGTCGGGAAAGGCGGTTTGATAGGCGTGCGCCTGCCAGTGGGTATTGATAACAAAGCGGCGCACCCCGGCGGAGTGCAGGTGGGAAAAGGCCCGGGTTATCAGCGGTGCGTTGCAGACCGGGATCAGCGGCTTGGGGCGGAGCCGGGTCAGGGATTTGAGACGGGTCCCGAGACCGGCACCGAGTACGAAAGCGAGCGGAGGGGGTGGCTGCATGCGGGGCAAGCCTTCACCATTGACGGCGGGGTGCGATTCGTCCAGTCCGCGGGTGGGGGCGAAGCGATATTCGGATGGGGATGGAACATTCGGCAGAGCGCAGGCGGCGGGCGGCGGGGAGAGCGTGGCGGCGGATGCCTTTGGTGGGGGGGGCGGTTGTGGCTGCGCTTGGGATTTGGGTCGGTGACGGGATGCCGCCATGTCCCGGGGACGGGTTCTTGCGAGCGGTGGCGTGCGGGGCGGCGGTGGGTTGTTTGTGGGCGCTCGGGGTGCCCGGGCGGGCGGTGGTGCTCGGCAGTGTGTTTGTCGGTTTTGGGATGCTGCATTACGCGCGGCAGGTGATGGCTCCCGGGCGCTGGTTTGCGGAAATGCTGCCTCCGCGGGAATGGGCGGCTTTTGAGTTGTGCGGGTATGTTCTGGAGCAACCCGCTGCGGTGCGGGTGAGTGGACGGGAGCCGGCGTGGCGGTTCTCCTGCCGGTTGGACTCCGCGCGGCCTGTGGGGGAAGGCGTGGGGGAGGAGAACGCTTTTGGCGCGGGGGCGGGGGCGTGCGTATGGGTGCGTTGGCGTGGGGATCCGCCCCCGAGCGGGGCGCGGGTGTGGATGCGGGCGGCGGTGCACCGGATTGAGCCGGCGCGCAACCCGGGCCAGTGGGATGCGGCGGCGTTTTTTGCGCGTAAAGGGGTGTGGGCGGAGGCGCAGTTGCGTGGGGCTTTGGATGGCGCTGTCCTGGAGTGGCCCGCGGGTTTTCATTGGGGTGTATGGCTGGGCCGCATGCGGGAGAAACTGGTGCGGGAGCTGGGGCGCGGGCTGGAGCAGAAACCAGTGGAGCATGCTTTGGCGGCCAGCATGGTGTTGGGTTTGCAGGAGGAGGGGCTGGAGCAGGAGCAGGAGTGGTTCCGGCACACGGGTACGCTGCATTTGTTTGCGGTGAGCGGTTTGAATCTGGCGATGCTCGCCAGTTTTTTGCTGGCGGTGGCACGCGTATTTTTGGTGCCGCCCCGGGTGGCGTTTGTGGGGGTGGTGCCCGTGCTGGTGCTCTATTCGGGTGTCACCGGGGGGAGTGCCAGTTGTGTGAGGGCTCTGGTAATGAGTGTTTTGGGGCTTTTGGTGTGTTGGGCGGGACGGCCTGCGGTGGCGGTCAACAGTCTGGCAGCGGCGGCTCTGGGCCTTCTGGCATGGGATGGAAATTTGCTGTTTCGTTCCGGGTTCCAGCTTTCGTTTTGGATGGTGTTGGTGTTGGCGGGGATTTCCGGGCCGATTCAGCGTTGGGTGCGTCGCTGGGGCGAACCCGATGCGCTGCTGCCGCGCGCCTACTGGGGGAAGGGGGACTGGGTCCGGGCGCGGGTCTGGTGGGGTCTGGCGGACGCGCTCGCGGTGAGTTTGGCTGCCTGGGGAGCGGGCCTGCCAGCTGCGGTGTTGCTTTTTTACGAAATCACTCCGGTTTCGGTCCTCGCCAACTTGCTGTTGATGCCGCTCGCGTTCATTGTGTTGGCGCTGGGTTTTATTGCCTTGTTCGCGAGCGGACTGGGCTGGTTTTTTACACCGCTGGAGGAGCTGACCCCGGCTCTAAACCGGCTCAACGCACACTGTGCGCAGGGTGTGCTCAGCATCGTGCGAGTGTGCAGTGGTTTGCCGGGAGCGCATTGGGCGCTGGGTGACACCTTGCGACGGGTGCCCGATTTTACGGTGCTGGATATGGGGCAGGGTGCCGCCGTGCTGGTGCGCAGCGGGCGCCGGGCGTTTCTTTTGGATTGCGGCCGGGAGGAGCAGGTGAGGGCAATTGTCCAACCTGCCCTGAGGGTCTATGGAATCGGCGCCTTGGAGGGACTCGTGCTTTCCCACGGGGACGTGAACCATGTGGGCGGCGGGCGCATTTTGCTGGGGGAAACCCCCGTACGCTGCGTGCTGGTGCCGGTGCTGCAGGACCGCTCGGCTGCGCGCCGGCAGGTGGAGGAGTGGCTGTGGAATCATCCGGGCATTCCCATCAGTCGCGTTGGGGCGGGTTGGCAGGCGGATCTGGAGGGCGGTTGCCGGCTGGAGGTATTGTACCCCCCGCCGGACTTGCGCGCGTCGCTAGCTGACGACAAGGGGTTGGTGGTGCGCTGGAGTTGTCCGGGCGGCAGTTTGCTGTACACCGCCGACGCGGGGTTCCCCACCGAACTCTGGCTTTTGCGAAACTGTCCGGAGCGCCTGGCCTCCGACGTTTGGGTGCGGGGCCGGCACGCACGCGAGACCACCGGGATGGAGGACTTTGTGTGCGCCGTCTCTCCGCGGGTGATTGTCGTGGGGGATTCGGGCGGCTTTCCACGGCGCACGGGGCCGGAGGGGGGCGCCGGCGCGACGCGCGGCAGCGCCGTGTTTTTTCAGGCAAAAACCGGTGCGGTGGAGGGTTTTTGGACGGAGGGCGGCTGCCGCGTGCGCGGATTTTGCGGCGGATCGGCCCGGGTGGAGGTGTGCGGGGGACGAGGCGCCAGCGCACAAGGCGGGCAAAAACCCTGAGGGGAAATAATGTTTTTTTGTTTGTGAAAAAAAGACCCGCCACGGCAGACCGTTTTTTGGGCAGGGAAAAGACAGCATTGGGTTTTCTGCTGCTTGCTCCCTGCTGTGGAGTTTGCACTATGGGGGCATGTTCGTTCGCCGCCTCGTTTTCGCTGTTTTAATTGGAACACCTGTTGCCGGTTTTTCGCATCCGGGTCACGGAATTGTGGCTCCCCACCTGCACGGGGGGAGCGCGTTGGAGTGGGGTGTGGCCGCGGCCGGTTTGATCGTGGGCTGCGTGGTGGCGTTGCGCGGTGTGCGGCGTTCGTAGAATGGCGGGCGCCTGCGGTGCATGTGGCGGAAGCCCGTACCGTATCCGGGTAAAAAAAAGGCGCCCGATTAAGGGCGCCTTCATTATGAACCGGCGTGGCTGTTTCGGCATGTACGCCGGCCCTGTCTACGCGGCTCCGGGTAAGAGGGTGAACCTGCCACGTCCGACTTTCAGGATCTGTGGGTTCTTTTTTCCGGTGCTGGAGAACCAAACGTGAATGTTGCGGTAGTTGGCACCGATTTTAGAAGCTATTTCCTGCACGGATATTCCTTCGCGGCCCGCGTCGGAGAGCACCCCCAGGATCTGCCTTGAGATTTCGCCTCGTTGCGACCGCACGCGGCGCAGGGAGGCACGCGGTGCGCTGGGACGTCCCATGGGTGCGCGCGGCGAAGCCGGAAACTCAAGCTGTCCGGCGAGGACATAGCGGCCGGGAGCAGCCTTGCGGATGTGGTCCGGGAAGCGGCGCATGGCCGAGTGGAACCAGGAATGGATG
>JBILWF010000051.1:0-9008 GCA_044370075.1 Chthoniobacteraceae bacterium
TCAAAGTGAAAAACCGGGATGCGGCCCGAAGCATACTCGTGAACAAGGGTGAAGGTGGGACTGCTTACCTCGGTGGGATCGCCACCCAGTCCTTCGAGCAAACCGCGACTAAACTGCGTTTTCCCGGCGCCCAAGTCCCCGCTCAGGGCCACGACATCCCCCGAAAGGAGCCCGGCCGCGAAGCGCTTGCCCGCGTGCTGTGTTTCCAAAGGACTATGCGAAGTGATGGTATCCACCGTGGACAAAAAGTTCCGCGGGCTCGAGCCCATGGTCCGCCCCGGTCAGCACGCCCACCGGAGTGAGAGCGACCCGGGGAAAGGCGCGGCGCCACGCCTCCACCAAAGCACGAATGCGGCGCGGAGACACACTCAGAAGTAGTTCAAAATCCTCGCCATCGTTAAGGGCATCGTGCAGCGAACACCCCGCGTGGCGCGGGATCGCCTCGGGCTGGAGACGGGCACCGCAGGAACTGGCCTGAGCAAGCCGGGGCAGATCGGCGGCCAGTCCGTCGGAAAGATCCATCATCGCCGTGGGTTTGAAATGCTCCACCAGCCACGAAGCCTCCCGCAGGCGCGGTTTAAAGGTCAAATGGCGGCCGCTGCGCAAGGAACCGCCCAGACGCCCGCTCACACACAATACATCCCCGGGCCGTCCTCCCGAGCGGAACACGCACCGGCGGGGATGCACCCACCCGGTGAGCGACACATTCACCGCAAACGGTCCCTCCGTACGGCAGGTTTCGCCGCCGACAATCGACACGCCGTGGGCCTTCGCCGCCCGGTGCAGCCCCCGGTAGAGGCCGCGGATCCGGCTCCAGCGCGTGTCCGCACCCACGTGCAGAGTGACAAGCGCATGGGAGGGCGTGCCCCCCATGGCGGCCACGTCGCTAATCGCCCGGCACAGAGCTTTCCAACCCACTTTTTCCATGGTCTCCCGCGGAGTGAAATGGACTCCTTCAATCACCGAATCCGTTTTGAGCAAGTCCCAGCGCGCGGGGCGCTTGGAGCATCCGGAGGCGACCACGGCGCAATCGTCTCCGGGGCCACAAACAACCGCCGGGAGCGGGGGCGGAAAGTCCGCGAGGATTTTTTGCAGGAGCCGGTCCTCGCCGAGGCTGCGGGCGGTTACTGGGGCATCCATCCTTGGGACTGGAGGTAAATTAAGACAAGGCTTACGGAGTTGAATCCGCAGTGCATTCCAATGGAGACCCACAGGGATCCAAAACGCTCTAAGGCGAGCGTCAGCGAGAGCGACAGCAGGAAAAGTCCCGGAAGCACTGCGAAGTTACCGTGTGAAACTGCAAACATCAGACTCGTTGCCATCGCCGCCCCGAATGCGCCGAGGTGCGGTTTGATGACGGGATAAAAATAGCCGCGAAACACGGTCTCCTCCACCAGCGGCGCGATGAGCACGGCGGAGATCACGGTGAGGCGCACCGACCACCCGTCGCCATCGCCGGCCGCCTGGCGGAACATGGTGACGATGTCCTGCTCCTGCGGATTGTTGTGCGCGATGAGGTACTGCATCGCCAGGTTAAGCGCCCATACCGGAGGCACAATCATCCCCAGCCCCAAAGCGGCACGGAGCGCAATCTTGGATGCGTTTTCCCACGCCAAGCCAAAGGCCTTCATCGGGATGCCGCGCAAGCGCGCAAACGCAACCGTGGAAACAAATATCATGCCCATCAAAACCGCGCTCTCCAGCAAGCGCTCCTCGCGCGCCTCCCCAACCGCAGCGCCAGGTCCCGCCGTTTTGAAAAATGAGGAGACCCCGCCCCACAGGAAGAAAAACGCCAGAACACCGCCGAAAAAAAAGTCCGGGATCCCAAAGTGCCGCACCTGCACAAGCCCGCCGCGCCTGCGCAGATCAAGAGAAACCGCCAGATGGTACACGATCCCCCCCAGAACCGGGATCGCGAGAAGAACCAGGTACTTAATGGAATCTGGGGGGAGGGACTGCATCCAAAAAAACCCGCCTAGGGGGCCAGCACCGGGTTGATGTAGAAAAGGCGTCCCTTGGGCAGGCTGCCCAGCGGAGAAGTCCATTCCACTTGCACCCTGCGGGGGAGGGTCGACTGGGAGAAGAGCCGGGACAAGCGGCCAAAATGAAACGGTTGGGAGTAGCGAAAGACGGGGGCGCCCGGGGTCTTGGCCAATTCGCGGGCCTTGGAGAGGGCCTCGGGCCACCCGCCTAGGGAATCAACAAGCTTGGCTTCAAGCGCATCGGAGCCCGACATGATGCGTCCATCGGCGACGCCGTGGCGCAGCGTGTCCTCGTCCAAATGCCGCTCGCGGGCGACGATACCAACAAAACGGCTGTAGCTTTGATCGATCAACCCCTGCACGTAACGTCGCTCCTCTTCGGTGAGATCGCGCGCTCCGTTGAGCAGGTCCTTCATTGCGCCGCTCTTGAAGGTTTGAACCTGCACACCCACCTTGGAGGCGAGTTCCTTGTAGTTTACACTCTGCATGATCACCCCTATCGAGGCGGTGATCGTCGTGTCGTACGCAGAAATAAAACTTCCCCCGCACGCCACATAATACCCGCCAGAGGCCGCCACGCTTTCCATGCACACAACCACGGGTTTTTTCTCCCGGGTCTTGCGCACCGCCTCGTACAACACATCCGAAGCGGTGACCTCCCCGCCCGGCGAATCAACCCGCAGCAGAACAGCCCCCACGGAGGCGTCCTCGCGGGCTCTGCGAAGCTGCCATTCCAAAGTCTCGAGGTCGGATTCTTCGCTGTCGGAATTCCCGTGTCCGATCACGCCCACCAAGCGAACCTCCGCAATGCGGCTGCCCCCGGAGGCCCAGTCCGAGCCGGCGGGTTCCACCGGCTGCTCCTCGAAGTGGGGCCCCACGGAAGTGCTTACCACGCCCTTGCCAAAATTGCTGATGATCAGCCCGAGGTTTGCCAACAAACTGAAGGCAAGACACAAAACCAAAAACACGGTGAGGCAGCCCGCTTTTTTGTCGCTCATAGAATCCCGAGGCTGCCCCAACCCGCCCACCGGGCCAAGCAGAATACGGCGGCGCACGGACCTACACGTTCTCGCCGAGGCGGGCCCCAGCCTGGACATGCGCGCCGCGCGCAAACTCGGAGGCGTGCATCCGCTTTTTGCCCTCCAACTGCACCTCCACCAGCCAAACCGAGGCCTCTCCCGCCGCAACCAAAATCCCGCGCTTTTCAACACGCAACACGGTGCCGCCGGGCAGGCCTTCGGAAGGGGAACGACTCTGGATCACGGAAAAGACCTTCAACTTTTTGAGCCCCCCGGGCAGGGGCACCCAGGTAAACGCTCCTGGCCACGGATTCATCGCACGCACGCGGCGATCCACCCGCCCCGGTGAGTCCCACGCAATCTTTCCATCCTCCCAAGACAGTTTTCCCGCGTACGTCGCCTTCGCCGCATCCTGCGAGACACGCGGTGCCGAACCCGTCTCCAGAAGGCAAAGCGCCCGCTGCAGGGCATCCGGAGCAAGTTGCGCCAACCGGTCGTGCAGGGAACCGCCCGTTTCGCGACGCCGCAACGCGAGGGATTCCTCCAGCAATACATCCCCTGTATCCAGTCCCTCGGCCATATACATGATGGTGATACCCGAATGGGTGTCGCCCGCCTCAATCGCAGCCTGGATCGGCGCCGCCCCGCGATGCCTCGGCAACAACGAAGCATGCACATTCAAACAAGCCACCCGGGGCAGGTCCAAAATCGAACGGGGCAAAATCTGGCCATAGGCCATCACCACCAGGACCTCCGGTTCCAGCGCGCATAGTGCATCGAGAGAATCCGCGGCCCTTATGCGAACGGGTTGCAGCACCGGAACGCCCGCGTCGAGAGCGGCCTGTTTGATTGCCGAAGCTTGCACCATCTGGTGGCGCCCAACTGGTTTGTCCGGTTGAGTCACTACAGCGGCCACTTCGTGCCCGGAGGACAAAAGCCAGTGCAATGTGGGCAGCCCGATGTCACCCGAGCCGATGAAAATTACCCGCATCACAAAGCGGCTGCCTAATATCCCCCGGCGATGATCGTTGAGAGAATATCGTAGGCGACTTTCACCGGGACCTGGGTCGCGTCGATGTGCGTGACCTTCTTGTCACCGTAAAAATCCAGCACCGGTTTGGACTCCTCCTCGTAGGTCTGCAGGCGGCGGCGGATGGTTTCCTCGTTCGCGTCATCAAAACGGTTCTCCTTCAGCGCGCGTTTTTTAAGACGCGTGATAAGTGCCTCCCGGTCTGGGCAGCTCAGGTGAAAAACGCGGCGCACGTCCAAAAGATCGGCCATGAGCTCCGCCTGGCGGACGTTGCGTGGGATGCCGTCGAGCACCAGCGAATCGATGTCGGGCTTGAACTTGTGCAACCCCACCATGTCGCCAATCACCGCCATCCACAACTTGACGGTAATCTCGTCGGGAACCAGCTCCCCCCGGCTGGAGTACTCCAGAAAGGCACGCCCTATCGGGGTACGGGTATCCAGCGTGCGAAATACGTCACCGCAGGCGCAGTGAAAAAAACGCGGGATGGTTCCAAGAACCTTTCCCTGGGTGCCTTTCCCTGAACCCGGGGCGCCAAAAATAAGGTATGTGCGATATTTCATGTAAAAAACTGCGGCAGGAAAACCCTCCCGGTTGTATGCCGACTGGCGGCGCGAGAAGCAAGAGTGCACCCTTGCTCGCGCGGCATCCCGACCGGGTCAGGTTTCGAAAAAAACGCCGTTTCTCAGGGCGCTCCCGCGCCTTTGATGGAGATCAGCTCGACCTCGAAAACCAGCGTCTCATCCGGACCGATGAGGGCACCCGCACCGCGCGAACCGTACGCGAGCTCCGAGGGGATGTAGAGTTCTGCCTTGCCCCCCTCCTTCATCAACTGAAGCCCCTCCGTCCACCCCTTGATGACGCGATTGACTGCGAACTCCGCGGGCTTTGCCCGCTTGTGCGAGCTATCGAATTCGGTGCCGTTGAGCAGGCGTCCCTTGTAGTGCACCACGACGGTGTCCGTTGCCTTGGGGGATTTGCCGGCTCCCTCCTGCAATATTTTGATCTGCAGACCGCTGGGCAGCGTCTTAACCCCAGCGACCTTAGCGTTTTGTTTAAGAAATGTTTCGCCTTTGATCAGTGCGGATTGAGCCATCCCGCTCAGGGGCAAACCCAGCATCAAAAGCCCGGAGGCAAATCGGAGGAACGGATTCATAGACCTATTATGCGGAGCCCCGGCGCAATGTCAGCGAAGAACCGGGTTCCCCGCCAACGGCCGAGCCGCCCCCGGCAGCCCGACTCGATCCCGCCGCGCCCGCTCTTAAGGACAATCGGACTCGCCCGGTTCCTCCCCGGACCGCTGCTTGGAAGCACCCGGTTTTTCGGAAAGCGGTTCCGGTTCGACCGGGGAAACCGGATCCGCCTCTTTTGAGGCGGAAGCCTGCTGCGCTGCACCATCAATGACCGCTCCGTTCGGGCCGGGTAAGTCCCCGAACTTTTTGCGGATGATTTCCGCGCGCAACGCATCCCGTTCCTCCGCAGCCAGCTTCTGCTGCCAGTCCTTCTGTAGGTGCGCGGGCTGCGTCTCCATGAACAGTTCGTCGGCAAGGGAACGCAGCTCGTTGGGGAAAAATCCGAGGTCGAATCCCAGCTTGGCAAGTGAGAGCAGATTGAGCGCCTCCTTGGAGGTCATCGAATACGAGTGGCGCAGGATTCCGTAGCTGCGGCCAATGTTGTCCAACAAGGTCTTGGGCCGCCGCTGGATGAGGTTTTGCCGCGCGTTTTGTTCATGTTCTATGACCTGCAAAATCACCTTTTGAAGCCGGTCGATGATGTCCTCCTCCTTCTCGCCCAGCGTGGTTTGGTTGGAGATTTGGAACAAATTTCCAAGCGCCTCGGTTCCCTCCCCGTAGAGTCCCCTCACGGCGAGTCCTATCTTGTTTACGGCTTGAATGACCTGATTAATCTGCTCGCTCAATACCAACCCCGGCACGTGCAGCATCGCCGAGGCCCGCATGCCGGTGCCCACGTTGCTGGGACACGCCGTCAGGTAGCCCAGCGCGGGGTCAAAGGCAAAATCCAGACTCTCTTCCAACTCGGTATCCACTTTGTTGATCGCCTTGTACGCGGCGCGCAGCTGGAGCCCGGAGCGCAGCGCCTGCATGCGGAGGTGATCCTCCTCATTGATCATGATGGAGAGAGTCTGGCGCCGATTCATCACTACCGCCGAACCCACACCCCGCAGCGCGTGTTCCCGGGATATAAGATGCCTTTCAACAAGCACCTGCTTCTCCAAGGCGGTGAGTTCCTGGCAGGAAAGCGAATAGGCGTCGCCCATCTCGGGCAATCCCTCCACGTGGGGCCGGATTCTCTCAAGAATGGTTGCGCGCTCCGTCTTTTTAGCCCACCCGGGAAAAGCCAGTCCGCGGAGGTTGCGCGCGAGCCGCACGCGGCTGCTGACCACGATTTGGTGGTGGGGTCCATCGCCGCTGAGCCAATCGCTGGACTTACTCAGAATGTTGCGCATCGCCATGGCTTGTCCTCCTTGCTTTTTGTCCCGCGAAATATCCTGCTACCACTCAGTCGCCCTTGAAAATCTCGGCTCCCCCGCCCCCTTGGCAAACCTCCTCCTCCATCTGGCGAATCCGGTCCCGGAGGGCGGCGGCCTCCTCGTAGCGCTCGGCGGCAATCGCTTGGCGCATCTCCTGGAGGCAGGCCTTGATTTCCTGTTCCTTGCGCAGGGCGCGCATCTGCCGCTCGGGCACCTTACCCACATGCTCCACCCCCTTGTGCATGCCGCGCAGCATCGGGGCGAGTGATTCGGCAAAGGTCGTGTAGCAGCCCGAGCATCCGAGGCGGCCCGTTTTCTTGAACTCGGTTTGGGTAAAGCCGCACACCGCGCACTTGCAGGAGTCCGCCCGGGGCCCCTCGACGGTCTGCGCCGCACCCAAGCCCAGAAGCATGTCCGCGAGCGCGAACCCGGTGGGATCCGCAACACCCTTCTCCTTGGAGCAGGACTCGCACATGTTCACCTTCTGCATTTTTCCCTCCACAATCTGGGTGAGAAAAACATTGGCTTTCTGGGATTTGCAGACGTCACACAGCATCGATTTCTCTCCTGTTTAAACTTCCCCCAACACCCTACACCGGAACCGCGGCGAAAACAAAAAAACCGCCCCGGATTCCGTAAAAACCTTATGCATAAATCGGCGTGCCAGTCTGGGTTGTCAACTGCCGGAAACGCTCAATCACCCGCTGGGTGACCGGCCCGGGCAGACCGTCCCCAATGGGGCGTGTGTCCAGTTCAATCGCCGCAATCACCTCCGCGGCCGTGCCCGTGAGAAAACATTCGTCGGCCGTGTACACGTCGTACCGGGTCATCTCCACTTCCTTGATCGGAATGTTCAGTTCCGCGCAGATCTCAAACACCACCCCCCGGGTGATGCCCCCGAGCGCCCCGGCGTACACCGGCGGGGTGGTGATCGCGCCGTTCTTGATCACAAAAATATTATCCCCGGTGCATTCCGCAACGTACCCCTGTTCATTAAGCATCAGTCCCTCGTCGGCCCCCGCATGGTTGGCCTCCACCTTGGCCATCACGTTATTGAGATAATTGAGCGACTTCACCGCAGGCAGCAAAGCCGCCGGGGCCGCGCGCCGCGTAGCACAGGTGACCATCACCATGCCTTTTTGGTACTTCTCCTCGGGGTAGAGCTGGATCTTGTCCGCGATAATGATCACGCAGGCCTTGGGGCAACGGTCCGGGCTGAGTCCCAGGTTGCCCTTCCCCCGCGTCACCACCAGTCGGATATAGCCGTCCTGCAGCTTGTTTTGGCGGATGGTTTCCAGAGTGGCTTCCTCCAGTTCGGCGAAGCTCAGAGGCATCTTCAGTGCAATGGCCTTGGCCGAATCCCAAAGCCGCCTCAAGTGCTCCGTGAGACGGAACACCCGCCCGTTGTAAAAACGGATCCCCTCAAATATGCCGTCCCCGTAGAGGAGACCGTGGTCAAAAACCGAGATTTTGGCTTCCGATTCGGGGTAAAAAGCGCCGTCGATGTAAATCTTCATGGGTGGAGGGGAGAGTATTTCCGGCTTCGCGCGGACTGACAAGAGCCGCAATCAACTTGGGGGTTTATTGGAGGATCAGGCCGTCCTGGATTTCGAGGCGTCGGTCACCCCGGTTGGCAAGCACGGCATCGTGGGTGACCACTACCAGGGTCCGGTTTTTTTCCCGGACCATTGCGAGCAGCAATTCTATAATGGACTGGCCGGTGCGTGAATCCAGGTTTCCGGTGGGTTCATCCGCGAAAAGGATTTCGGGTTCGTTCATGAGGGCGCGCGCGATGGCCACGCGCTGCTGTTCGCCCCCGGACAGCTCCGCAGGCAGATGCTGCTTGCGTTTGGCAAGACCGACGCGCTCGAGGCGCTCCTCCGCCAACCGAAGCGCGGCTTTACGGTCGCGGGTTCCGATCATCGCGGGAAGCAGGACGTTTTCGAGCGCAGTGAGTTCGGGCAGAAGAAAGTAGCCTTGAAAAACGAACCCGATGCGCCGGTTGCGCCGCCGTGCCTCGTGCGCGTCGCCGCGCGCGTGCAAGGACTCTCCGTTGAACTGAACGGTGCCGCTTTCCGGTTTCTCAAGGCCCGCGAGCGTGTACAGCAGCGTTGTTTTTCCCGAACCGGAGGCCCCGCACAAAAAAAGCGCCTCCCCGCGGCGGATCTCCAGATCAATTCCGCGCAGCACTTCCACGGTGGATTGTCCCACGCGGAAGGAACGCCGCACGTTGACGGCTTTGAGATGGGGAGCGGGGTACATCCTGTGAGCTTGAACCATCGCGCCGCAGTTTCAAATCCCAGAAAAATAACCCGGCCGCCGCGTCTTCAGGCCGCCCCGGGAGCACACCCGTCGCTTCATTGCGCGCTTCATCCCGCGCGGGCGGCAGCCCGCCGCAGCCGGTCGTTGATGGCAACGCCCAGCCCCTGCTCCGGCGCCAACTCCGCGACAATGCCCTCCCACCCGCCCGAATCCAGCCGGCGCAT
>JBILWF010000604.1:0-2763 GCA_044370075.1 Chthoniobacteraceae bacterium
GTTTCGCGCCGAGAGTCGGGCTTTGGCGGGCGACTTTTTTGAGTTCAAACGGTCCTGACGCGCCTTTGCCCGCGAGGGAGTCTTTTTTCAAAACGGCCTTCCAGTCGTCCTTCTCGAACGTGACGCTGTCGCCGGTGCGCTTCGCTTCAATCTCCACTTTGGGGCTTTTGTCCCAGCCCGCTCCGGGGAGGCCGCCTTTGAGAAACACGGCTCGGAAGGTGTCGTTGCCGAGGGCAATAATTTGCGCTCCGAGGGCGGTGCCGGCGTATTCGCCCTGGAGGTCGAAGTCAGGGCCGATTTCGCGGGCCTGCTGCTCGGTGAGGTAGGTGGCCGGTTTGACGGCGGGCGTTTGCTGGGCGGGAGCGCTCAGCGTGAGGATGTGGGCCGCGGCCAGCGAGGTGGAAAGGATGGGGAGGATTCGCATGAGGGGAACAAGTGAGGGTTGAGTGGACGAACCTACCCCCGCGACCGCGGCATGCGAGTCGATTTGCGTGCAAAAACGGTCCCGTCCCCGCGCGGGTCCGGGCCTTCGGCCTAGATTCCCCGCTTCCCAAACCCTGTCGCGGCACTAGCCTTCGGGAGGTCGTGCATCGCGTTTCACGGATCTTGATTGCAGCGCTCTGCCTGCTGGCACCGTTTCCGGCGCGCGCCCAAAACGCGCCGCCCCCGGCGCAGGCCGTTCAGTCCGTTTCCTCGCTTGCGGAGTTGCGTGCTTTGTCCCCCGGGGAAGCCGCGCGCAAGCTGCCCCTTGCCGTGCGCGCCACGGTTTCCGCCGCCAATTGGAACGGGACCTTTTTTATTCAGGATGAAACCGGCGGGTGTTTTGCGTCGGTGCCGCGCGAATTCCGCCATATTGTTCCGGGGGACCGCGTGGAGGTGGAGGGCACCAGTATGCCCGGGAAGTTTGTGCCGGGAGTTTCCGTCTCCTTTCTGCGAGTGCTTGGTCACGGGCCGCTCCCGGAACCGGTTGCCGCGACCTTCGAGGACCTGCTCTCGGGACGGTTGCATTATCAGCGGGTGGCGGTGTGCGGGGTGGTGCGTTCGGTGGAGCGCAGGGAGGACACCACGTGGGCCCTGACCCTCGCCATGGGAATTGCCCGGTTGGAGGTGCGCTACCGGCCACGGACGGAGGTGCCGCTGCCCGCCCTGGTGGATGCGTTGGTGCATGTGCGCGGGCTGGCCGCGGGGTCCATCAACGAGAGGCGGCAACTCGTCTCGCCCCAAGTTTTTATAAACGATCCGGCCGACATCGAGGTGGTGAAGCAGGCTCCGGAGGACCCGTTTTCCGCGCCTCTTTGCGGAGTTTCCGACCTTCTAAATTTTGCCCCGCGGGGACTCCAACCGCACCGAGTGCGGGTGCGCGGGACGGTCACCTTTCACCGACCAGGAGAACTTTTGTTTTTGCGCGATCGTGGCTTGGGAGTTCTTGTGCAGAGCCGCCGGGAGTCAGGATTGAGTCCTGGAGAGGTCGTGGAGGTTGCGGGGTTTCCGGTCATGGGCGCATTCAGTGCGATGCTCGAGGATGCGGATTTTCAGCGGGTCGGAAACGAGGCTGCTCCGGAGCCGGTTGCGACCTCCGTGGCGGAGGTCTTGAAGGGCGATCACGACGCGGATTTGGTCAGTCTGGAGGCGTCCTTAAGCGAGGTCTGGCATGCGCGCGAGGAAACGCTCCTGCTGCTGCGCTCGGGGGAAACGGTGTTTCACGGACGTTTGCCACGCACCGCATGGGATATTCCTTCCGGGGCTTCGTTAAGGGTTACTGGTGTGTGCCGTGTGGACTCGTTCACAGGAAACAATGCGTTTCGCGCGCAGCCCCGCACGATCGAGTTGTTGCTGCGTTCCATGGACGATGTGGCGGTGCTGCATCTGCCCTCCCGGTGGACCTCACGCCGGTTGGCGGTTGCTGCGCTTTCGCTGGGCCTGCTGGTTGTGGCTGCGTTGGCGTGGGTCGCTGTGCTGCGCCGGCGCGTGCGCGAGCAAACCGAGGTCATCCGCCGCCGGATCGAGCGCGAAGCCGTGCTGGAGGAGCGTCAGCGGGTCGCCCGCGAAATGCACGACACGCTGGCCCAAAGTTTTTCCGGCGTTGGTTTTCAGCTGGAGGCCCTGGATGCGCGCCTGGCGCCCGACCCTTCCCTGCGGAATGCTTTGGACACCGCCAAGCATCTGGTCCGGCAGGGGCAGGAGGAATTCCGCCGGTCGCTGCTTAACCTGCGCACACCCGAGGCGGAGCGGGGCGCCTTGGTGGGTACGCTGCGGGAGTTTGGCCGGATGTTGACCGAGGGAAGCACGATTCGGTTTGAGATTTCCGAGAGCGGAACTCTGCCGTCCCTGCCGGAGGCTTTGGAAACCAACCTGCTGCGCATGTGCCAGGAAAGTCTTACCAACGCCCTCCGGCATGCAGAGGCGCGGACCATTGTGGTGGAGGTGGCCGTACAGGGAGGGGAGCTGCGCGTCTCCATCCGCGACGACGGATGCGGCTTTGACCCCGCTTCCCTGGAAAAACCCGAACCCGGGCACTTTGGATGGCGCGGAATCCGGGAGCGCGCGCATCAAATCGGTGCCCGTGTAGCATGCGATTCAAGTCCGGGCGCGGGGACGTGTGTTCGAATTGTTCTTCCCATTGCTGGTGACTCTTTGAAAAAGCCGCGCGAATAAAAAACAATCGCCACACCGAGGGGATTGTGTCGCTGTAGCCCGCCCGCATGACACCGACGGCCTTTCCCCGAATCCGCGTTCTCCTGGTGGATGATCACCTCGTGGTTC
>JBILWF010000605.1:0-2761 GCA_044370075.1 Chthoniobacteraceae bacterium
GTCGGCGCTCTCCAGTACACGCATGCCGACGAGTTGCATTCGCCTGTCAAAAGCCACAAGCATGTTGCTTGGACCAGCGTATCCGACGACGTTATCAGCCTCGGGAGATGTGGCTACCAAAAGGCCCAGCGACGCCCCCGAAGAATCCTCCACCTCCACGGATCCGGCCCTGCCGGAAACCACACGCGCGGCGTCCGGGAAAAACGCGAGAGCGTCCGCCACGGAAAAGCCCGCCTGCCGCATGCCGGCACCTGATCTGTGGATCAACCACGCTGCACACGCGAGAGTGAAAAGCCGCCACAACCGCATGCCGGATGCCGCCATGCGGCGGGAAAAAAGCTGTCCGGCCATGCGGGTATCGCTGCGTCGGTGTTAACGGACTGGAAGAATCTGAATTGCGTCAGCCACCACATTGCCATCCGCACCGGCGGTGGTGAGTCGCAGGCTGTGGGTGACGGATGCTGCGAAATCAAAAACCCCGAGACTGAAGCCGCCGGGAGGAAGTGCCACCCGCTGGTTAATCTTGAACGATTGTGGCGGCTGCCCGCTGCGCTCCAAAACGCAGCCGGCCTTGGACGCACGGTTGTCGTGCGCCGACCAAAAGACCCGCACTTCGTATTTTCCGGCGGTCTCGACCTTGAAATCAAACCGCGCCTCCGAGCCGGCCCCCTGCGAGGCGTAACGCGCACCAACCCCAACGTGCGGGCGGAGTTTCGTGCTGGGCCAGTTTCCGGTGAAATGTGCGGCGGAATCGTCCACCACAAGGCCCTGCAGTTTATGATCGCTCTCATCCGCAGCGATGAAGGTTCGTGCCAACTCTGGAGTCACTGCCACTGTCGACTCCGCCGGCTTGGGCAACGGTATCTGAATTCCAGGATCGCGCCGCAATTCGCCTGCAAGGGAATCGCGCCGCATGGCCCCGGGCTGCTCCGCGAGTGAAATCAACTCCGGCAGGTGCTTCTCATAGACGCCCCGCGGAGACACCCCGTGACGCACGGCCAGATAGGCAGCCTTGCCAACAATCTCTCCCATCATGCCGCAGGTTCGCATCACACGCACCGTCCCCAATGCCTCGTGGGTCACGCTGATGTTGCGACCCGCCATGAAAAGATTCCCAATGTTGCGCGAGTAAAAACACCGGTAAGGCACCGGGTACCCGTTCTTGCGATCCACGTGACGGCCAAACTGGGCGCGGGAAATGAAGGGATTGTCGGGAAACTTCGCCGCGTACTGCTCACGCGGGTAGTGAAGGTCAATATCCCACGTGGTCGGCACAAAGCCGTCGTTGAAGTCCTTCTTTTCCACGATGTTCTCCTGGGTGAGCACCACGTCCCCAATCAGTCGACGGCTCTCCCGGGGGCCCCCCACGTGCGAAACCCACTTCAATTCCGCGTCTGCGTTCTCGGCCGCTTTAGCGCCCCGCTTCACAACGGAGAAGGCGCCAAAAACGGCCCTTAAATTCCAGTCACGCGTCAGCTCCAATTCGTCAAGGGGATGCTTTGAGAATCCGGATTCCCAGAACCATTCCCCCTTGAAAAAAAACTTTCCATCCAGCTGCGAGCGGCTTTTGGGCAAGGATGGAAAGTCGCCATCCACGAGAGGCAGCGCCCATGGGGTTTCGGGCCAGGGCCGTTCCCCGTCCGCGTGCTGCCAGTACCACATGTTGGACATTCCCATGTGTCCGGTTTTTTCCATCTCAAAATCCGCGCCGGCCAATCCCCCAACGGTCGCGTGGCCCGTACAGTCGGCAAAAAACTTGCCCGTGAAACGACGTTCCCTGCCCGTGCGAACATCCAGGGCGACCACGGCGCGAATCGGCTTGCCCGGGGCGTCCTGCACCACCCCGTACACGTAATGCCCGAGAAACAACGAAAGTGTTTTTTCCGCGCGACAAACCGCCTCCTTTTTTGCGTCCTCAAAATGCTCGGCGGGTGCAGGGCTGTCCGGTGAGCGATCCGTGAACTCCTCAACAATCTCCCCGATGTGCGGGTATTTGCCCCGCATCGTTCCGCCCTGGGCCCACACTCCGATTTCGCTGGAGCCGTTTCCCCCGAGCACAAAGCGGTCCTGGATCAGAGCAACCCGCAAAGACTGGCGCGATGCCGAAATCGCCGCGCCCAAGCCGGCATACCCGCCACCAACGACGACGAGGTCAAACTCCCCTGCATTTTCAGGGCCGTCCGGATTAAAACGCTTGCGCCTGTCTTCCGTGAGAGCGCCCCCCTCCGGGGGAATAAACTTCGCGTCGTTGCTGAGTACAAGGGCGTCGCACCGGCCGTCAAAGCCCGTCAGATCATGCAACGCAAGGGATGCCTCGCCGGCAGACAGGTCTACGGTTCCCCCCGCCTGCCAGTGCCATTCCGCGCCCTCGGTGCCGAATTCCGTGGCGAGCGGTTTCCCGTTCACCAACACCTGAAAACGGCCCGGTGTTCCGGGTGCCTTCCATGGCGCAACCCAGTCCTTGGTGCGCACCCAGATGCGGTAAGATCCCCCCTCGGAGATACGCAATGTTCCCTGTGCGTCCGCAACAGGCTTTCCCAAACCATGCGCGAGCAAATAGGGCGATCCCACAATCGAAGTGAAAGACGTGTCCAGCGACCAGCCTCCGTGCTGCGCGAGCGACTCAGCCTCCACGAAAAGAGTCTCCGCACTCCAACAGGATCCCGCGGATAGCAGACTTAAAAACAAAATGCGGGGCAGAAGGGGGTTGGTTCTCTTCATATGTTTAGAAGAGAACTGTATCGACGCTTGCCTGCCGGCG
>JBILWF010000606.1:0-2759 GCA_044370075.1 Chthoniobacteraceae bacterium
TTCAGCACGGGATCCGGGGCGCGGATCCGGTAGATCGATGCCGTTTTGAATCCCGCAAACTACTGCAGGTTATTAGCTTTTGCGCTCCAGAAGTGAATGGCCGGTCATCTCGGGTGGCTGGGGAACCTGCAGCAGATCCAGCAGCGTGGGCGCCACGTCGGCCAGGATGCCGTTTTTGCACGCGAACTGCGCGGAGTCTGCGCCCACGTACAGGAGATGCACGAGGTTGGTCGTGTGAGCCGTGTGCGGCGAGCCGTCGGGGTTGCGCATTTGCTCGCAGTTGCCGTGGTCGGCGGTGATGAGCAGTCTGCCGCCGAGTGCGAGCGTGGCCTCGGTCACGGCGCGTACGCCGGCGTCGATGGTTTCCACGGCCTTGATGCCCGCCTCCACCACGCCCGTGTGCCCGACCATGTCGGGGTTGGCAAAGTTGAGGATCACCAGGTCGTAGTTCGGCAGCGCCTCGACCACGCGGGCGGTGACTTCCCGCGCGCTCATCTCCGGCTTGTGATCGTATGTGGGCACGTCCTTCGGGGAGGGCACAATGATCCGGTCCTCGCCGGAAAACTGCTGTTCCACGCCCCCGTTGAAGAAGTAGGTCACGTGCGGGTATTTTTCGGTCTCGGCGATCCGCAGCTGGCGCAGCCCCGCAGCGCTGACAACCTCCCCGAGGATGTGCGAAAGTCCCTGCGGGGGAAATACAACGGGCACGCCGTAGGTGCGGTCGTACTCGGTCAGGGTGACGTAGTGGATGCGGGGCTGGACCTCGCGGTCGAACCCGGTGAAGTCGGCGTTGAGAAAGGCGAGGGAGAGTTGTCGGGCGCGGTCCGCGCGGAAGTTGAAAAAGAGAACCACGTCACCGTCGCGCATCCGCGGTTGGTTGGGATGCGAGAAGATGAGGGGTTGGAGAAATTCGTCGGTCTGGTTGCTGGCGTACCGGGCCTCGATTTCCTCGGCGGGGGATCGCGAGGCGAGTGGGCCGCGTCCGAGTACGATGGCATCCCATGCGAGCTTGTTGCGCTCCCAGCGCTGGTCCCGGTCCATGGCGTAGTAGCGGCCGATGACCGTGGCCAGGCGGGCTCCCTGCGCGTCCAGATCGGATTGAATTGCACGCATGTAGCCCGCGCCGCCCGTGGGGGAGGTGTCCCGCCCGTCGGTGATAGCGTGCACGAGGATGTCGCTGACACCCGCGTTTTTGGCCGCGCGGCAGAGGGCCACGAGGTGGTCCAGATGGCTGTGCACGCCGCCGTCGGACACGAGGCCAAGCAGGTGCAGGCGGGTTGTTTTTGCTTTGGCGAAAGCTTCTTGCAGGACCGCGTTTTCCGAGAGCCCCCCCTCGCGGATGCACTTGTTGATGCGGGTGAGATCCTGGTACACCACGCGGCCCGCGCCGAGGTTGAGATGCCCCACCTCGGAGTTGCCCATCTGGCCCGCGGGCAGTCCCACGTCCTCGCCGCTGGCGGAAAGGGTCGACGCCGGATAGGTTGCGTACAAGTGGTCGTGAAAGGGGGTTTGGGCCAACAGCGAGGCGTCCCCGTTGATCTCGGCAAGCGCGCGGCCCCCGGGGTTGATTCCCCATCCGTCGCGGATAATCAGCACCACTGGTTTTTTCATAAGCAGCCCCTGCCTTCGCCTTTGGGGCGTTGAAAGTCAAACCGAACCGTGCCCCGCCGCGGGGGCGCGCGCTTTCTCCGTCATTGTGCGCCGGCGGGTCTGTGGAAGAATGCGGTTTCACCCATGTTCCCCGGCTACGATTGGAGTTTGACGCAGTGGCTTCTGCTGGCGGCGACTGGCACGGCAGCGGGATTGGTGGATTCGGTGGCGGGGGGCGGTGGGTTGCTGACGGTGCCGGTGTTGCTGGGAGTCGGACTGCCGCCCGCGGCCGCGCTGGGCACCAACAAACTGCAGGCCAGCTTTGGATCGGCCACGGCGGCGTGGCAGTATGGAAGCGCCGGATGGATCGATGTGCGTGCAAGCGTGGAGGGCGTGTTGTGGACGGCGGCCGGATCCCTCCTCGGCGCTCTTTCCGTGGGGCGGATGTCCGACGGAATTTTGCGGGTGTGCATCCCCGTGTTTTTGCTGGGGGCGCTTGCGTTTTTGGTGCTGCGTCCCCGCATTGCGGAGGAGGAGCGCCCGCCGGTGCTGGGGAGGCGGTTGTTTCACGCGGTGGCGGGTCTCGGGTTGGGGGTGTACGACGGTTTTTTCGGACCGGGTGTCGGGGCGCTGTGGACCTTCGCTTACATGGGCCTGCGCGGGATGGATTTAATGCGGGCCACCGCCCACACCAAGCTGATGAACTGCGTCAGCAACCTGCTCGCACTGGCGGTGTTCGCCAGCCAGAGCACGGTGTGCGTGCTGCCGGGTGTGGTGATGGGCGTCGGACAGCTTCTTGGCGCGCGTCTGGGGGCGCGCATGGTGATTTACCGCGGCGCGCGTTTTATCCGGCCCGTATTTTTGGGGATGGTGGCGGTTTTGGCGCTCAAGATGTTGTGGTCCGCGCGGTGAGTTTGGGAGGGGTGTTTTTCCCGCCCGCGGAACGCGCCGGAGGCGGTGTGCGATTTTTTCTCCGTTTCCCGGGGGGCGTTTCACTTTTATGGTGGATGGCATGTCCGGAGTTTCTTCCAGAGACGGGTCGATAGAGCCCGATGCGGTGCGGTCCTATTTTGCGCGGATTGCGCGCCGGTATGATCTGGCGAACCGGATTTTGAGCGGAGGCATCGACGTGTTGTGGCGGCTGCGTGCGGTGGAAAAGGTGCGGTGCT
>JBILWF010000607.1:0-2758 GCA_044370075.1 Chthoniobacteraceae bacterium
CGCTCTTTCTTGCCAAGATGAACTGCACCATTCAGTCAGTGGACTGGGTTTCGGTGGACCGCTCCGGAACGCTCATCCCCGAGAAGATTGCGGGAAGCCTCGCCCCCGGCGTGCGGGTTGAATTCACCCGGGCGGGGCACTCCTCCCCGCAGACACTGTACTACTTCAGTTCGGATCTTTCCGACGGCGAGGTGCAAAAAAGTGGACTTCTCAAATGGTGTGAATCCCTCGGCACAAGCGATGCCTTTGTGAAGTCTGCCTCCTATTTGATGCACACGGCCGGGTTTCAAACTTGCCGGAAATTCCTCCTCGAACATTGTGAACGCCTTCTGCAGGACGACTCGGGAATTCCGCTCAAATACTTCCCGGAGGCGCAATGGAATCTAACCCCCTTCGGCCAGTTCAGCGGCCCCATCGCCTTGTTCAAGGATTACCCGCAACCCGACCTCGCCGCACTCCACCAAAAGCACCAGACCAAGCCGCTCCCCTTTGCCTTCGGCTACCAGTGGCGCCCCAAGCAATCCAGCATCCTTCTGGCCACCCGGAAAGCCTCCCCTGCTCCGGCGCAAGGCGCTCCTGAAAAGCCGTAAACGGCACCCCAAACATGGGGTGCAAACTTTGCTGGCGCTTCGCGGGTTTCCCCGGGGCGAAGAGATCTCCCGACTCGCCTACCGTTACGAATCCGGGTCCCTGCGGTTTGTGCCGAGGCAGCGCGCCTCCACCCTGGAGGAACGCCGTGCGGGCCACTCCTTCAAAAGAGGTAGCCTGCGTCGGGTCGGTACCGTGAAACGACACAAGGGATGCACCTTACGAATCCAAAATGCCCCCCGCCGAAATTCCGTCCACGGTGGACGCGAGAACACCAACTAAACTTTTTATAGGAGCAGCCACCCCCGCCAGCCTTCACGGGCAGATACTCTCTAGGAGACGTCCTGAGGCGGGCGGTATCGCCGTTATCAACGGCCCGCCCTACAGCCGGATTTTCTTGGAAAAATTCGCGCGAAAATTCGGAACTTTTTCGAAGGCTACCGCTTGGTTTTCGGCCTCCTCCGAGAACCCGGTTTTCCAGCTTTTCCAAAGTTCCCCGCCCCGCCTCACCACACTCCGTGATATTCTTCTCAATCAAAAGCAGCGAGAGATCTTTTGTCTTACCGAAAAACCCGACGGCGAACGCCTTTGCAAGGAATTTACCCACTCCCGGTAAAGGCACCGCCGCATGGCGCGGCCGCGGCGCCGACTGAGTCACCCTCAGCGCCCCAGGCGCACGCTTCCGCGTCTCCGCAACTCGGCGGGGTGCGCACCGGCGGCGCATCGCCGGATTTCCGGGACAAAGGGCGGACTGTCGCCACCCTCCATGACCCCCCGCGCGCCCCCCGCCCTTGAAACCAAAACCAAGTCATTCCATGCCTGCGTCCATATCCCCGGGGCACAGAGGAGTTTCCGCCTTCCAGCGCCCCGGCGGGACCGCGGGATTTCCATCCCCAAACAGCTCACCCCCTCCGGCGACCACCCGCTGAGCCAACGGCTAACTCGCCCGCGCCTCAGCGTCCACATTGATCTGGCTCTCCGCCAAACGGGTCAACTCCCGGTCGCACTCCTCCTCCTCGCGAAGGCTCTCCTCCAGGAGTTCCGAAACCTCCTCCAGCTCCAGTACCTCGGCAAAAGCCCTGGCACAGCCGTAGCCCGCCACCTCGTAGTGCTCCATGTGCTGGATTGCAGCAATCAAGGCCGCATCCCGCACATCAGGCTGGCATTCCCCGGCCTCGATTTCCTGCCACGCAGAAATCATCCCTATCATTCCATGGCTGCGCCCCGGGGTGGGATGCTCCGCCATCCGGTGAAAACACCGCAAAAGCCGCGCCTCCTGCAGCTTCGTATCTTCAAAGTGGTTTTCGAGACACTTCCTCAAATCGGGATGCGTGCTGCTCTGAATCCACTTCGGAAATGACTTCAGCATGAGCTGTTCCGCAGCCAGCAAATCCTGCAATTCCGATACCAACAGATCCTGTAGCGATTGTAGTTTCATAACACCCCTCCTACGCCGCAACCCGCCCGGCGGGGGCTAAAAAAGTGCAGGTTTTTTGCCCCCGCCACCTACCGCGCACACCTCATCGCGTCGAACAGGGCTTCACCGCGGACTGTACACACAATCCGCGGCTCTCCCTGCAAGTCATTTTGTTGCACCGCACCGAGAAGATTTCCAGCGGCGGTGCCGCACTCCTCCCATCCGTGGGCCGAACTTCCTGCCGACGCACACGCCCCAGCACGCCAACCGGTAAAGCAGAATTCCTTTTGACCGTCGGGTTCCCTTTGCTCCCGGCTGGCTATCACCACCCGGAGCCCGCTACCGCATTCATTTATTTTCCCGAGCCCACTGTTTCATCCGCGCGATATTGGCTTCAATTTCAGGATTACTCCCCTTTTTGAGATACTCAGCCATGTCGCTCTCATACTGCGCCTCCGACTCCGGAACGCGCCCCTGATCCTCCGTCGTCTTTTCCCAGTCTTCCAAACGTGCGCGCATTAGCTCAAGCACGGCCGCGGAGGCGGGATCCCCCGCGAGATTCCGTATCTGATGCGGATCTTCCCTCCATGCGTAGAGTTCCTCTCTCGGTCGCTTCTCGGAGAACAAAAGAGTCCGCTGCACCACGTTCAGCGCGCCAGAGGCCTCCGCGGCACGCAGGGCAATCAGACAAGGTTTGTGGTCCTTGTAATGATTGGGCTGTAGATGTGGTCTCTCGGGCAGATAATTGCGTAT
>JBILWF010000052.1:0-8985 GCA_044370075.1 Chthoniobacteraceae bacterium
GTTGTCGCGTCGCTGGCCAGGCGCGAGTAGGCCTCCACGGCTTTTTCCGCGACCTTGAGTTGCACGGCGTCACTGCCGCCGGGCTGGCGGATGGCTTGGGCGATGCGTTCTATGGCTTCCGCGGAGGCCGCCGCAACGGCTTTAATGGAAGCTGCCTCGGCCTCCGCTTTGTTGATAACGGCCTGTTTTTCGCCCTCGGATCGGGCGATGGAGGCTTCGCGCTCGCCGGTTGCGATGTTGATTTGTTCCTGCCGGCGGCCTTCTGAGGCCGCGATGAGTGCGCGTTTTTCGCGTTCCGCAGTGATTTGTGCCTGCATGGCGTGCAGGATTTCCTTGGGCGGGGTGAGGTCTTTTATTTCGTAGCGGAGGACTTTGACGCCCCAGTTCAGAGCGGCCTCGTCGATGGCGGAAACAACCGAATGGTTGATGGCATCGCGTTCCTCGAATGTTTTATCCAGCTCGAGTTTTCCGATCACCGAACGGAGGGTGGTTTGTGCGAGCTGGGTGATGGCGACGATGTAACTCGAGGAGCCGTAGCTCGCGCGCATCGGATCGGTGACTTGGAAGTATACGATGCCGTCGACTTGCAGCTGGGTGTTGTCTTTGGTGATGCAGACCTGGCTCGGTACATCCAGAGGGATTTCCTTGAGGGAGTGCTTGTAGGATACGGCATCAATAAACGGGATGAGGAAGTTGAGTCCCGGGGTGAGGGTTGCGTGGTACTTGCCGAGGCGTTCCACCACCCATGCGTGCTGTTGAGGCACGACGCGGATGCTGCGCATGATAAATACCACGGCGATGAAGAAGATGAGGACGGCTACGGTGGGCATGGGTCGAGGGGTTTAGCTCCAGGGCTGTTTGGGGGTGTGCTTGGGATCACGGGGGCGTACAATGAGGCTGTTGCCGCGCATCTCGACAATTTGATGGGGTCCGGGGAGGGTGTCGCCGCGATTGACCGAGGCGGTCTCCAGTTCGGCGGTCCAGACGGTTCCGCGGTACCTCACACGGGCCGTGAAATTGGGGTCCCATGCTGCAATGTCCACGGATTCGCCCACGTCCATTTCCACGTTTTTGTCACGGGATGAGCGCAGGCCCGGGTGAGCGGTACGGAAATGATGCCAGCAGTAGGTAGCCCCCACCGCTATGGCTGATACGCTTAGCAGTTGCACGTTTTGCGACAGTCCCAAATGCGCCGCGACAGCTCCCGCCGAGAGGCCGACGGCAACCATCAGCAGGTAAAATGTGCCCGTGAGCAATTCCACGAGAACCGCGATGCCTGCCAGGGACCACCAGAAAACAGGTGATATCATAATTTGAGTGTTCTCTGTGGATCCGTGTCCTAGCGGATTCTACTACGGCGAAGGCACGATGAAAAACCGGAGACTGGCAGCACAGAAAGCAGATTTGCAGGGGTCAATCCAGCGGCGGCGTCCACTCGGTCCAGCGGCTGATGTGTTGATGCATCAATCGTTCCGCATCCGTGGATTTTTGAAGGCGGATGGCTTCGAGTATCCGGGAGTGATCCAGAGCGGAGATTTTGGATTCTTCGAGGCTCGTGGCCTCGATGTAGGCGCGGAAGTTGCGTGTGAGCAGGTACTGGTAGGGACTGCTGATGGTGCCCCAGACATGCAGTAGCCAGTGGTTGCCGGCCGCGCAGAATATTAGCCGGTGGAAGTCCACATCGAGTTGAGCCAGATCCTCCGCGGTGTCGGACTTGGCGAACGCGTCGATGTTCTCGGAAAGTTGGTGCAAATGGTCCTCGGTTCGGTGCACTGCGGCGAGTCGGCACGCCATTGTCTCGAGTTCCAATCGGAGGGAGACGATCTCCTGGTAGTCGCGGAGGATGAATTTGCGGACGCGTGTTCTTCCCCGTGAATCGCGCTCCATGAGTCCCTCGCGCTCCAGAGCCATGAGAGCTTCCCGAACGGGCACGCGGCTTACAGAAAGCAGGGTTGCACAGTGCGATTCAGGAAGGAGGCTGCCCGCGGGGAAATCACCGTGGATTATACGTTTTCGAATCTCCGCAAGAACCTGATCCGAAACACTGTGCCGGACGATGATGGGAGCTTTTAATGTCCCGGGCTTGCGGGGGGAGGGATTCATTGAAGGAAATTTGGACTTGCAACAATTGTCAGATCCTTGGTGCGGTGGCAACCGCGGATTGGGGCGCGTCCGCTCGCTGCAGAGCGTGAATGTGGGGTGTCGCGGAACAAAACGTTCCGACCGGCGGGTTTCGCGGCTTGGTTTTGGCGGCGGATCGGACCGGTATTTCTGGGGGGGGTGCGCTTCGGACTTGCGTCGAGGGCGCTCTTCTTCTCTGGTATACGACTCTGCTGATGGATGGGTGCCGGAGTGGTCGAACGGGCTCGCCTGGAAAGCGTGTGTACCCCATAAGGGTACCGAGGGTTCGAATCCCTCCCCATCCGCTCTGCTTGAGGCCTTCCTCCCGCAGCCTGCCTCCGTGTAGCCGATACCCTTGGATTTCATGAGAATCTCTCGCCTGGGGGCCCTGCTTTATCTGGTTTCGGGCATGGGCCTGATCAGTTTGTCACTGAGCATTTTTGGGGAACGAGGCAAGGCGCCGGTGATTACAGTATGGGAAGAGGAGCATGCATCCGGCGGTCAGGGTAAAAAAAACTCCGCGTTGTCCGCGGGATTCGAAACGGGTGTGGCGCCCGATCCGGATGGAGAAGTCCCCCGCGATGGAGCGCAAGGAGCGGGGAAAACCCAGCCCGTTTTTTTAATTTGCGGAGATGAAAAAAAGGGGGCGGTTGGGGGTGAAAACCTTTTGAGCAAAACGGCCCAAATGAATCCCCATGCGGAGAAGGGAAGGGTGGCGCGTTTGCGGGTGCAGTCATCCGCGCTTTGGCGGCACTGGGAATCGGGCACACGGATCGGGTTTCCAGATTTCGATGGTCGGATTCTTCCGGCGGTCGTTCATCTAAAGCGCCAGGAGGGGAGCTGGTTGCGGGTGGGCGGGGCGTTGTTGGACGGGCAGGGCTCCTTTGTGTTGAGCACGAATTTTGAGAGGGTATGGGGCGTTGTGCTGTTTCCGCGCTCTCGGGAAGCGTGGGAGATTCGCACGGAACCCGCCGGGGAAGTTGTGATGGTGCAAAGGCGCCTGGAAAGCGTGCTCTGTGTCGGGGGGGGAATGGCTTCCGGGGATGGGAAGGATGTGCCCGAGGCGGCAGCTGCCGCGGCAGAAGTGGGGAATGGGTTGTACGCTTCGCAGAGTATTGCGAGCGGTGCGCAAGTTCCCCTCAACAACACAAGACCCGGAGCGAGGGGGGTCGTTTATTTGGATTTTGACGGGGAAAATGTCGCCGACCCCTTTTGGAGAAGCGGACAGTTGATTCAGGCGCGCCCCTCGAATCTTTCCGTGGCGGAAATTCGGGAGGTTATTGCGCGGGTGGTGGAAGATTTCGCCCCGTTTGATTTAACCTTTACCACCGACAGGGCGCTCTATGAAGGGACGGTTCGAGGGCGAAGGATGCGTTTGATTGTGACGCCCACCACCGACGCCAATACGCTTGGATATCGCGTGGAGGGCATCGCTTACGTGCACAGTTGGAGTCGTGCCGGGGATCTTCAAGAGCCGGGAAACAGCGGTTCCGGCGTTTTTCAGTCGGATATTCCTGCGTGGGTTTTTGACACCAGTCGTTCTACGAACGTTGTGGCCGAGGTTGTTTCCCATGAGTTGGGACACACGCTGGGGCTCTCGCATGACGGGCAAATCACGGACGGAAAAACCGTCGAATGTTATTCCGGGAGTGAGAAAGACTACGGAAGCGCGGTGGGGTGGGCGCCCATCATGGGGAACCCCTACCGACGGCACCTCACGCAATGGAGCAAAGGCGAGTATTTTGGCGCCAACAACATGGAGGATGATCTGGCCATCATGGCAAAGGCAGCCAACGGCTTTGGTTTGATTCCCGCATTTTCTTCGGAAGTGAGTCCTCTCCCGATACTTTGCACGGAGGGAACGTTCCAGGTTTCGGGTGTTTTGCGTTCGGCACAAACTTCTCACACTTATAATTTTCAGACGTCCGGAGGGTCGTACTCGGTTGTTGCCGGACCGGTGGCGCCGCAGTGGGCCAACGTGGATGTTGTCCTTGATCTTCTGGACAGTCGGGGACGCGTTTTGGCGCGCTCGGATTTGCAAGAATCGCTTGCCGCGGAGTTGGGGGGTGTTCTCGAGTCCGGCAGCTATTCATTCCGAGTAACTGCGGGAGGATCGGGCGATCCTCCGGCGGGTGGGTATGACGGAGGCTATTCGAGCTATGCTTCGCTCGGTGCATTTAAACTGGGTGGAAAAATAGACGGTTTTTTTCAAAAGCCGTTTTTTATGCCGCAGACGCTCCAGTGGAGTGTCGGGGAGTTTTTTTCCCACAGCATTCCGGTAGTGGGTGCAACGCGGTTTGAGTTTGCGGATGGTGTGGCTCCCCCCTGGATCTCGATCGACGCAACAACCGGCCGGATCTCCGGTACGCCGGACACGCCGGGGTTTTGGGAGGTGCCTGTTTCCGCATTCAATTCGTATGGATCAACAACGGGTACGTTGCAGTTGATTGCGGAGCCGCCACACCGGACTTTGGATTCCGTGCTCGGGGGGGACTTCCGCCTGTTGATGACCACGCCGCAGTCCCCGTGGTCGGCGGTATCGATGGTCCGGGCGGATGGGAAAACGGGCTGGGTTGCTGCCAGTGGAATTACGACAAACGCTGCAGCGAGCGCCTTGCGCATGATTGTTCCGGGTTTTGCAATGGCAGGGGAGGGAGCGGTTCTCACTTTTTGGTGCAGGACGTCCACGGAATTTGGCGGGGATTTTCTCGAATGCCGTGTAAACGGGCGGTTGGCATTCGACGCAAGGACCTCTGCTCCGATGCGGTTTTCGGGTGAAGCTGACTGGGTATTTTGTTCGGTTCCGCTTCCGGGGCGAACCGCGCTGGTTGAGTTGCGGTACGCGAAGGACTCCTCGCTTTCGGAGGGGCAGGACCGGGTTTGGGCGTATGGATTTTCGGTCGGGAGGCGGCCGGTTGTGAAGATGGTGCCGCGCACGGTGAGGGCATCTTCAGGCGGGAGTTTTGAGCTTTCCGCCGAGGTGCTTGGAGCCGACTCCATGCAGTGGACACGCGATTCAGTTGCGTTGGGCGAGGAGGGCGATTCCGGTGCCGGTTCGCGGGCTGTTTCCGGGGTGAGAACGGGGACCCTGTCCATGCGGGCAGTAAACGTGTTGGATGCGGGGGTGTACCGGTTGGAAGCGGAGAATGCATTTGGAAAAACGCTTGGCGGCTCCGTCCGTGTGCGGGTGGACGGCGCGCCACAGGTGGAGCTTACATCGCCGCCGCATCGCCTGCTGAAGACGGGGGACATGCTTCTTTTGACGGCGCGCGCCGGGGGGTCTTCGCCGCTGGTGTGCGTTTGGCGCAAGGATGGCCGTGTGATTCAGTCGGGGCCGCACGCAACGCTGCAGAGAAACCGCATCCCGGTTTCCGCAGGTGGAAAATACACGCTGACGGTCCTCAACCGCGCGGGGTCGGCGACTGCGGGTGAGATTTCCGTTGAAGTGCTTCCGCCTTAGGAATCCGGCGGGCGTGCCGGCGGGACGCGTGGAATCCGGGGCTGGCGTGGGATCGGGCGATTCTTGCCCGCGGGAATCGTATTCTGTTTACTGCGCCTCCATGGATCTGAACCCTGACCGCAAAATTGCCGGAATCCTTGCACCTCTTTTTGCGCTGCGCGGGAAAAATGATCTTGGAGTGGGAGACGTGGGTGCGTTGCGGGAGCTGGTGGATTGGGCTGCTGAGAATGGTTTGAAGGTGATTCAGGTGCTTCCGGTGAATGAAACCGGCAATGACAACTCCCCCTATAATGCGATTTCCTCGGTGGCGCTGGATCCGTTGACCATTGAGATGACTCCGGATGCCGTGCCGGGCTTGTCGGCTGAAATGATCGAGCTGGAGAGGAAACGGTTTTTTTTCCGTCAAATGTACCAGGGGGCGGTGCTCTACCAGCTGGTGAAGCCGTTGAAGAGGGCTATTTTGCGGCGTGCATTTGAGCAGTTTGAAAAGACCTCGTGGGCAGCGCGCGACGCGCTTGCACTGGAATTTGCGCAGTGGAAGGAGCAGGAGGCCGGATGGCTGGAGGGATTTGTTTTTTTTCGAGTTTTGATGGCGGAGCACGACGGGAGCGAGCGGTGGGATCGATGGCCGGAGGAACACCGGACTTTGAAAAAAGCGAGTCAGTGGCTCGCGGCTCAGGAGGAGGATGTCCGGGGTGCGTGGAATCAGAGGATGCTTGAGGTGGCGTTCGTGCAGTGGGTGGCGTGGCGGCAATGGAGGGGCGTAAAAACGTATGCGGAATCCCGGGGGGTTGCGTTGATGGGGGATGTTCCCTTCGGCGTGAGCTTGTTTAGCGCCGATTATTTTTCCTCACCGGAGATATTCGACGACCTGTGGAGCGGGGGCGCTCCGCCCGAGCCCGCGTTTCAGGGGGATCTTTTCACGCAGCGCTGGGGGCAGAACTGGGGGGTTCCCCTCTATCGCTGGGATGTGTTGTGGGAAAGAGATCTGGACTGGTGGAGGCAGCGGGTTCGCAAGGTTCGTGAGGTCTTTCACTTTTTCCGGATAGATCACGTGCTGGGTTTTTACCGGGTGTACGGCTTCCCATGGAGGCCCGAATTAAACGCCGAGTTCGCAGGCCTCTCCACAGAGCAGGTGCAGGAGCGGACCGGGGGACTTTTACCGAGGTTTCATCCGAGGCCGGATGAAACGTCCGAGCAGCGGGCTGCGAACCGCGCGGAGGGGGAGCGTCTGCTGCGCGCCCTTGCCGAGGAGACGGGCCGGTACCGCTTGATGGGGGAGGATCTTGGCACGGTTCCGGAGTATGTGCGTCCGAGTCTGGAGTCTCTGGACCTGTGTGGGTTCAAGGTGCCGATGTGGGAGAACGGGCCGCAGGGCGGACTCATTCCGGGGAGCGAGTACGGGAGGTTGTCGGTGGCCACGTATGCCACGCATGATCACGAGCCGTTGCGCACGTTGTGGACGCAGTGGATGCGTACGATCGCGCTGGGGGAGAGCGGGGGGGAGCAGGAGGCACGCGGGCGCGATCACGCATGGTGGGAGGTGCGACGGTTGGCGGGTTGGGCGGGATTTGAAGTGCCCCGGATCCTTCCCTTCAGTCATGTGCATGAACTTTTTCTGCGCGGTTTGCTTTCCTGCAATTCATGGCTGGTGGTGTTCATGGTGACCGATTTGTTCGGCACGGCCCAGCGCTTCAACGTGCCCGGGGCGGTTGCAGATTCGAACTGGAGCGAGCGGTTGCCGCTGCCCGTCGCCGAGTGGTCCGGGAACGGTTCGTTAAACGCGTTGATGCAGCGTCTCAAACCGTATTTGATCCGGGAGTGAGCGCAGGGGAAAAAATCCCCGTGTGCCGCAAGAGATAACACGCCCCCCCTTTATGATGATCCGACTTCTGGCAATGCTTGTTTTTTTGGGAGCTGCGAGCGGCGGCCTGCAAGCGGCGCCGCTTGCTTCAAAGCGTCCGAACATCATTTTGATCGTCACCGACGACCAGGGGTATGGGGACATCTCGGCGCACGGCAATCCGGTGCTGAAGACGCCGAATCTGGACCGGCTGCATTCGGAGAGTGTGCGTTTTGTGGATTTTCACGTGAGCCCGACGTGTGCACCCACGCGGAGTGCCCTGATGACTGGGCGCCATGAGTTTAAAAACGGAATTACGCACACCATTTATGAGCGTGAGCGCATGACGCTGGAGGCAACAACGCTCGCCGATCTGCTGCGTTCCGGCGGGTATGCCACGGGAATTTTCGGGAAATGGCATCTCGGAGACGAACCGGCGTACCGTCCCGACCGACGCGGATTTGACGAAACCTTCATCCACGGCGGAGGCGGCATTGGGCAGATGTATCCGGGTTCTTGCGGGGACGCTCCGGGGAACACGTATTTTGATCCGTTCATCCTGCACAATGGGAAGTTTGAGAAGACGACGGGCTACTGCACCGACGTCTTTTTCCAGCGAGCGACGGATTGGATGAATGAGCGGCGGCAGGCGCGGAAGCCGTTCTTTGCGTATATAGCAACCAACGCGCCGCACGCGCCCCTGCATGCGAAACCGGAGGACAAGGCGCTCTATGAAAAAGACGGTTTGTCCGACGCCGTGGCGTCGTTTTTTGGGATGATCCACAACATAGACCAGAACATCGGCACCCTGCTCTCCCGGCTTCAAGAATGGGGCATTGAGAGGGATACGCTTTTGGTGTTCATGAACGACAATGGATCGACGGCCGGGTCGAGGGTTTTTAACGCAGGCATGCGGGGTACAAAGGCGACGTCATGGATGGGAGGCACGCGCGCGGCCTCGTTCTGGCGTTGGCCCCGGGTGGTTGCCGCGGGGGATTGCCGGGTTCTTTCCGCGCACGTGGATGTGCTGCCCACGCTGACTGAGATCGCCGGGGTGGCATTGCCCGCGAACGTGCAAAAGCAGGTGGAAGGCCGCAGTTTGGTGCGGTTGTTGGAAAATCCCGCCGCGGAAATGGAGGACCGCGTGTTAATCACGCACGTGGGCCGGTGGGGATATCACGAGGATCCCCAGTCAGCCAAGTTCTCCAAGTGCAGTGTGCGGAACACGCGGTGGCATTTGGTTTCCGAGAAGGGAACAGTGACTCCCCAGTGGGAGCTTTTTGACGTATCCCGGGATTATCAGGAGTCGACGGATGTATCCGCGGACAATCCGGAGATTGTAAAAATGCTGGCGGAGAAGTTTGAAAATTTTTGGACTGAAGCAGTGCCGCTGATGGTGAACGAAAAGGTTACCGGGCCCGCGATCAACCCGTTCTCGGAAAAATACCACCAGCAGTTTGGAACGAAGGCTTCGGAGGCGGATTTGAGGCGGATGAGTTTGAAAAACCGGGAGTGATCCGGGGTCCTGCGGGATTAAGGCGTTTGGGGAACGAGGTCGTAT
>JBILWF010000608.1:0-2749 GCA_044370075.1 Chthoniobacteraceae bacterium
TCCTGCGCTTGAAGTCCCTTCTCGATCGCGCCACCTTTTCGACCACGTTTGAAGACTTCCCAGCAGGGCTGTGATTTTCAGGGATCAGCCACCCCGGAGGCCTCTTCCGTACGCTTTCGTCCGCTAAAATCGGAGCGGCAAAGCGATTCGTTTCGCGCCGTCAGCGCGCCGGATTCACCGCGCTAAGACATATGCGTGCCCTGGGTCGAAATTTTTCCATCGGCGGCCTGGGCTCGGGAATAAATCACCAGCAGCTGTTTCCCTTCCACGGGCTCCCTCCCGCGCACCACCAGCAGCGGGCGTTTTACATCCCCCCCGTTGCCGGAAACCACCTGCTCCGAGACATACTTCTGCAGGGCGGCGTCAAACTGGGATGCGGGAACCAGTTCGTAACGCTGGATGAGGTCCGGCCCCATCGTCTTGGAGAGCGACGAGCGCACCGCATCCAAACTTTTCAGGTTGGCGGCGTCTCCCGATTCCATCACCGCGTTCATGAGCAAGTTGCCCGCGCGAAATTGGGCTTTCTGGGTAAGCTGTTGGAGGGCTTGTTTGATCTGACCCACCGTTCCGAGATTGGGATGCCCGGAAGCAATTTCCATCCAATCGGTTTCTTTTAATAGGCTGATCTCGGGGATGTCCAAGCCGGGAAACCCCTTCAAAGCCTTGTCGAGCTCGGCAGCCCGCTCCGCGAGCGAAAGCACATTTCTTACAAACGGAGAAACAGCTTCCCCCCGCGATTTTTCTCCGATCCGTACCGCGGGATCGGCCTTTTCCTGCGCCGCGCGATCCTGCTCGGAATCGCGGTTTGCGCTGCTGAGCGCCGTTTGCGCCACCTCAAGTTGCCTGTCCCTTTCGCCTACTTTCGGCTATCTGCTCGCGGAGCCTCTGCAATTCCCGACCGGCCTCCGTCGCGGCCGCCCCGGCCTGATCCGCGCGCATTTGCAAAGCACTGTTTTCCAACCACTGGTACGCGACTGCAGCCAGCAAAACGCAACACGCGGCAATCCATACTTTGTTCATGGCGTTCACGGGAAACCGCGGACAGAGGCGGTTCAATTCCAAAAAGAGTTTTCTACTCCCAAGGGAAAGCCCGGCCCGCTACCGGCTTCTGCGGAGCGCTTCTGTCGCCATCCGCAGAAAGTCCGCAGCCTCCCCGGAGCCCGCCCGTTTACCCGATTCCCCGGCGCGCGCGAGCGCCGTTTGCAGATCCGCCGCATTCCCCTGCGCATGGGCACGCAACGCGCGGAAGATGTGGTACGCCATCTCCACGTCCGCACTAGGGTGCGCTTCGCCGAGACCCTGGCCCAACGCGGCTTCGCGCACGGCGCGGGCAAGTGAGACGAAGGAGACATCCTCCCCGGCGGCCCATTTTTCAAAATCTCCCAGAGTCTGAAGGGCCTGCTTTTCGCGCTGCAGAATGCCCTGCACCGCCGCCATGGCGACCCACGCCCACGCCTTGACGGCACGATCCGCGGAAGGTGTTTGAGTCACGAGATGAAGAATCTTCAAACAGTGCTCGGACTCGCCCGCGGCAAAAGCCGCGAACGCCGTGCTCACGCGTTGGCGGTCGTCGGGCGAAAGCGCCGGCCGGGATGTGGCCGCCGCGGAAGACGGAGCTCCAGCCCGCGTGGCGACCCCACGGACGACTCCGAAGCAGGCGGCCATGAGGGCGGCAGCCCCCAGCGCCCAGACGCCGGCGCGCGCACCGCTGCGGGGGCGCGGACTTCCTTCGCGGACCGCCTGGATTTCCAAAAGCAACGTCTCGTAAGATTCAAAACGCTCCCCTGCGTCGAAAGCCACGCAGCGGTTCAACAGCGCTGCGAGCCGGGGATTGACCCCGGGCAAAACGCGGCGTACGTCCACGGGGCGGCGTTTTAATTCCAAGAGCTCCTGAATGGATGTTGTTTGCGCGGAATGCGGCGGCTCCCCTGCCAGCGCGTGCCACATGGACGCACCAAGGGCGTACATGTCCCCCCGGAAATCAAACGTCTGCCCGGAAAGCACCTCCGGCGCAATGTAGTAGGGAGTGCCCCACAGCTCCCCGGCGGACGGATCCCCCGGAGCCTGCTGCAACCGGAGGGCGAGGCCGAAGTCCACAATTTTGACGCGTCCCTCGCCTGCGAAAAGAATGTTGCCCGGTTTTATATCGCGGTGAACGAGCCCGGCGCTGTGAGCGGCGGCAAGCGCCTCGGCCACTTGCCGGAAAATCTCGAGCACCTCGCCTTCGGGCAAACGGCCCACCGTTTCCATGCGCACGTCCAAGGCCCCTTGGTCGGCCAGCTCCAGGACGATGTATGCCATGCCAAACGCCACCCCCGTCGAATACACGCGTACCACCCCGGGATGATTAATGAGAGCCGCCATGACAGCCTCCTGCCTGAACTGGGCAACCACCCCCTCATGCCGGCTCCAAACCGGCTGTAACACCTTCAACGCAACCGGTCTTTGCAACAGAGTATCCACCGCCCGGTACACCGAACCCGTGCCTCCCTGCCCAAGCAAACCCTCCAGCTCAAAGGGCCCAAACCGCCGCAACACCGCCATCGACTCTCCGCAGCCCGGACACTCCACCACAGTCAAGGGGGACACATCCGCCAAATCCAGAGCGACCCCGCAATACCGGCAATTCTCGACAGGGATGTCTTGGGAGATGGAATTCGTGGCGCTCACGCGAGATACACCTTTGCTTTCCGGGGGCTCTTTTCCCAAGCCAAATCACCCCCGCCCCTACCCCAATTCCACACCGTCC
>JBILWF010000671.1:0-2745 GCA_044370075.1 Chthoniobacteraceae bacterium
TGAGTGGAGCGATGGAGGTTCTTGCTGGGACGCTGGCGTTGAGCGGGGCCGGGTTGTTGACGAGCGGGTCAGTGACTGTGAGCGGAGCTGGAGCGGTGTTGGCGCTTGGGAATACGGTGCAGAATGTGGGGGCGTTCGGGTTGGTGGACGGGGTTGTGGAGGGCGGGACGTTGAGAGCTTCGAGTTTTGGATTGGAGAGCGGGTTGGTGAGCGCGGTGTTGAATGGTGCTGGGACGGTGACGAAGACGACGGCTGGCGTGGTGACGCTGAGCGGGGTCAACACGCTCACGGGAGCGCTGGACATCCTCGGTGGTTCGCTCGCGATTGCGGGTGCGGGAACGCTCACGAGCGGCGCGGTGACTGTGAGCGGTGCGGGCGCCACGTTGACTCTTGGGAACACGGCGCAGAGCGTGGGAGCATTCCGTTTGGTTGACGGTTTGGTGGAGGCTGGAACGCTGACGGCAGTGAGCTTTACGTTGGAGAAGGGTTTGGTGGGCGCGGTTCTTGAGGGTGCGTCGACCGTCACCAAGAGCACGGCGGGGGTTGTGACGTTGACCGGAGCGAACACGCTTGGTGGAGCTGTGGATGTTTTGGGAGGGACTCTGGTGGTGGCGGGATCGGGGACGCTGACGAGCGGGTTGGTGACTGTGAGCGGAGCGGGCACGGTGTTGACGCTGGGGAATACGGCGCAAAGCGTTGGAGGGTTCCGTTTGGTGGATGGTGTGTTGGAGAATGGAGTGCTGACGGCTGCGAGCTTCGGGTTGGAGAACGGGTTGGTGAGCGGGGTGCTGAACGGAGCGGCAACGGTGAGCAAGAGCACGATGGGCTTGGTGACCTTGAGCGGTGCGAACACGTTGACTGGAGCTATGGATGTTGTTGGAGGCACCCTAGCGGTGGTCGGTGCAGGGACGCTTACAAGCGGTGCTGTGACGGTTAGTGGGGCGGGCACCACGCTGGCACTGGGGAACACGGCGCAGAGCGTGGGAGCGTTCCGTTTGGTGGACGGTGTGTTGGAGAACGGGGTGCTGACGGCGGCGAACTTCGGGTTGGAGAACGGCTTGGTGAGGGGAGTGCTCAACGGCGCGTCAATGGTTACGAAGAGCACGGCGGGGGTAGTGACCTTGAGTGGTGCGAACACGCTGACGGGTGCGATGGATGTTGTGGGAGGAACTCTGGCGGTGGTGGGTGCGGGGACGCTGACGAGCGGCCCGGTGACGGTGAGCGGTGCGAATACTTTCCTGACGCTGGGGAATACGGCACAGAGCGTGGGAGCGTTTCGACTGGCGGATGGCGTGGTAGAGGCCGGCACTCTGACGGCAACGGGCTTTGGATTGGAGAGCGGGTTGTTGAGCGCTGTGTTGAGTGGAACGTCGACGGTAACCAAGAGCACGGGCGGGATGGTTACGCTGAGCGGAGCGAACGTGCTCAGCGGGACGATGGATATCCTGGCGGGAACGCTTGCAGTGGCGGGAGCCGGATTGCTTACCGGCGGTGCGCTGACGGTGAATGGCGCGGGGGCGGTGCTTGCGCTGGGGAACACGGCGCAGAGTGTGGGAGCGTTCCGGTTGGTGGATGGAATGGTGGAGGCCGGCACGCTGACGGCAGCGAGTTTCGGGTTGGAGAGCGGGTTGGTGAGCGCTGTGTTGAGTGGAACGTCGACGGTAACCAAGAGCACGGGTGGGATGGTGACGCTGAGCGGCGTGAACACGCTGAGCGGTGCGATGGACATCGTGGCGGGGACGTTGGCTGTGACGGGAGCCGGCACGCTCACGAGCGGGGCGGTGACGGTGAACGGAGCGGGAGCGGTGCTTGCGCTGGGGAACACGGCGCAGAGTGTGGGAGCGTTCCGGTTGGTGGAGGGCGTGGTGGAAGCCGGGACGTTGAGTGCAGCGAGCTTTGGGTTGGAGAGCGGATGGGTGAACGCCGTGTTGAATGGAGCTGCGACGGTGACCAAGAGCACTGCCGGCGTGGTGACGCTGGGCGGGGTGAACGCGCTGAGCGGGGCGATGGACATTCTTGCGGGAACGCTGGCTGTGGGGGGAGCCGGGTTGCTGACTGGCGGGAGTGTGACGGTGAACGGAGCTGGAGCTGTGCTTGCGCTTGGGAATACGGCGCAGAGCGTGGGAGCGTTCCGGTTGGTTGAGGGGACTGTGGAGGGCGGGACGTTGAGTGCAGCGAGTTTTGGATTGGAGAACGGATTGGTAAGCGCTGGATTGAACGGGGCGTCGACGGTGACCAAGACCACGGGTGGTTTTGTGACGCTGAGCGGTGTCAACACGCTGAGTGGGGCGATGGACATCCTGGCTGGAACGCTGGCTGTGGCTGGAGCCGGGTTGTTGACGAGCGGGAGTGTGACGGTGAGCGGAGCGGGGGCGGTGCTTGCGCTTGGGAATACGGTTCAGAGCGTGGGAGCGTTCCGGTTGGCGGATGGGACTGTGGAAGCCGGTACGTTGAGTGCAGCGAGCTTTGGTCTCGAGAGCGGGTTGGTGAGCGCGGTGCTCGATGGAGTAGCCACGGTGACCAAGAGTACGGGGGGGTTGGTGACGCTGGGCGGTGTGAACACGCTGAGCGGGGCGATGGAGATTCTTGCCGGGACGTTGGCTGTGGCGGGCGCCGGGCTGCTGACGGGCGGAAGTGTGACAGTGAACGGAGCTGGGGCGGTGCTTGCGCTTGGGAATACGGTTCAGAGCGTGGGAGCGTTCCGGTTGGCGGGTGGGACTGTGGAAGCCGGGACGTTGACGGCGA
>JBILWF010000609.1:0-2744 GCA_044370075.1 Chthoniobacteraceae bacterium
GTCCGGTGGTTGCTCCAAAATTGTCCAAGACGTGCCCCCCTACATGATCGCGGACGGCAACCCGGCAAAAATACGGGGCTTGAACAAAGTGGGATTGGAAAGGCACGGAATCCCGGCCGAAACCCAGAAGGTGCTCAAGGAAGCCTACCGCATTTTGTTCCGCAGCGACCTCGGTTTTGAGGAAGCCCTCACGAGCATGGGTGATTCCCTGCCAGATTTGCCCGAAGTCCGCCGTTTGCAGGAGTTTCTCAGAAGCAGTTCGCGCGGAATTTTACGTTAGGCGAGGCGGAGTACTGGCGTGAGGGTGCCCTCATTCAACGGCTCCGCCTGTGCCTCCGACTGCCTCTCTTCGGGGCCCCACGGCGGCCCCGTGTTCCGGTGGACGCCTGCCGTGGGCACGTCCCCAGAGCGCCGGTAAGGCAAGATTCAAAAATCCTGCCCCTTGCGCGCCCCGCGTTCCGGGTACATTCTGTGCGTGGAGGGCGGTCGCCGCCGGATATTCGGGCCCGTATCGAGTACGGGTCGGAACACGGCGTAAAAGCGGCCAAATTCCTCCTGCGCAGAAGTCTGTGCACCCAGGAAACAGCCGCAACCGGTGCCCCCCGCCACCTCTGAAAACGAACCAAAATTATTCGGATCCGGACTTGAACCTTTGTATCCCGGGAACAGTCTAACGCAGTAAAAGCACGTTAGAAGCCGCAGCAAGCCTCAACCATTGGAGCCTCGTTTATGATGAACAACTTCACTCCCCGCGCCCAGCAGGTCCTCACCCTGGCCCGCAAGGAGGCGGACCGCTTCAACCACAACTACGTGGGCACCGAGCATTTGTTGCTGGGACTCATCAAGCTGGGGCAGGGCGTTGCCGTCAACGTGCTCCAGAAAATGGGGCTGGATCTGGACACGGTCCGCAGCGAGGTGGAAAAGCAGGTGGGGTCCGGCCCGGAAACCAAGATGGTGGGCAACATTCCCTACACTCCCCGGGTGAAGAAGGTGCTCGCGCTGGCGGGCAAAGAGGCCAAGTCGCTGAATCATTCGTACGTGGGCACGGAGCACATCCTGCTCGGTCTGCTGCGTGAGGGCGACGGGGTGGCCGCGCGCGTGCTCAAAAACCTGGAGGTGGACATCGAGCGGACCCGGAACGAAATTCTCAAGGAACTGGACCCCAACTTCACCCCGCAGGAGGGCGAATCCGAGCAGGCGGCAGAACCGGCCACCCCGGGCAGCCCCAAGAAGGAAAGCAAGACCCCGGCCCTGCGCGCCTTCGGTCGCGATTTGACGGAGATGGCGCGCAAGGGGGAGATTGACCCGGTCATCGGACGGGAAAACGAAATCGAGCGGGTCATCCAGGTGCTCTGCCGCCGGACCAAAAACAACCCGGTGCTCATCGGGGAAGCGGGTGTGGGCAAGACGGCGATTGTCGAGGGGCTCGCGCAGGAGATCGCGCACGGGAATGTGCCGGAGCTACTCCGGGATAAAAAGGTCATCACCCTGGATCTGGCGCTGATGGTGGCGGGCACGAAGTACCGCGGCCAGTTTGAGGAGCGGATCAAAGCGGTCATGGACGAAATCCGGCGCACCCGGAACGTGATTCTTTTCATCGACGAACTGCACACCATCGTGGGTGCGGGGTCCGCCGAAGGGGCGATGGACGCCTCCAACATTATCAAACCGGCGCTCAGCCGCGGCGAACTGCAGTGCGTGGGGGCCACCACCCTCAACGAGTACCGCAAGTACATCGAGAAAGACTCCGCGCTCGAGCGCCGCTTCCAGCAGGTCAAGGTGGAGGCTCCCACGGTGGACCAAACCATCCAGATTCTGCGCGGTTTGCGCAGCAAGTATGAGGCGCACCACAAGGCCCGCTACACCGAGGAAGCCCTTGAGAGCGCCGCGCGCCTCTCGGACCGGTATCTGACCGGGCGGTTTCTCCCGGACAAGGCGATTGATGTGATGGACGAGGCGGGTTCCCGCGCGCGGATTTCCTCCATGACGCGGCCGCCCAACGTCAAGGACATCGAAAAGGAGATCGAAGACATCCGCGCCCAGAAGGAGGGTGCCATCAAGGCGCAGGACTTTGAAAAGGCGGCGGCCCTGCGGGACACCGAAAAGCAGGCCAAGGAAAAGCTCGAGGGGATCCTCAGCCAGTGGCGCGAACAGCGCGAGGAGCGCGAGGTGGTGGTGGCCGAGGACGACATCATGCACGTGCTCTCGAAGTGGACCGGGGTGCCCCTGAGCCGCATGGAGCAGGCCGAGACGGCGAAGCTGCTGCGCATGGAGGAGGAGTTGCGCGGGAAAGTTATCGGCCAGGAGGAGGCGGTGGTGGCAATTTCCAAGGCGCTGCGCCGTTCGCGGGCGGACTTGAAGGATCCTCGCCGCCCGATCGGGTCCTTTATTTTTCTGGGGCCGACCGGGGTGGGTAAGACCTTTCTGGCACAGTCTCTGGCGGAATTCATGTTCGGGGACCGGGACGCTCTGATTCAGATCGACATGTCGGAGTACATGGAGAAGTTCACCTCTTCGCGGTTGATTGGATCGCCCCCGGGATATATCGGGCACGAGGAGGGCGGGCAGCTCTCGGAGGCTGTGCGGCGGCGTCCGTATTCGGTGGTGCTGTTTGATGAAATTGAAAAGGCGCACCCGGATGTAATGCACCTGCTTCTGCAAATTCTGGAGGAAGGCAAGCTGACGGATTCGTTGGGCAGGAAGATCGATTTTCGAAACACGATCATCATTCTGACTTCCAACAT
>JBILWF010000610.1:0-2740 GCA_044370075.1 Chthoniobacteraceae bacterium
TCGGAAAGCAGGGCGCGAAGCAGTGAGGAATGCGATTCGGGCAGGAGGTCAATGCGCACTACATCGCTGCGCACGACGGCCATCTCGCCTTCGCGGAGTCGCCGGGCCGCCGGGCCGCGGAGCTCCACCTCGCCACGGAGCACGGCCACGTGTGTTGCCGAGTCCGGCGTTGCATTGACGGAAAAAACGGTGCCGAGGTCGACGATCAGCGTCTGGGGGGTTTGCACTTCGAGACGGCTTGCCGGCGTGGGGCACTCGCACACGAGCCGCCCTGACTCGCAGAAGATTCTTTTGCGCGAATCAAAGCGTACAGCAACCGGAGCCTGGAGAAAGACGCGGGCTCCATCGCGCGTGGTCAGCTCCACCTTGCCTTCCTCGAGGCGGAGAAGGCCCTGAGGAAAATCGCCTGCCCGCAGGGCCAGATCGATGTTGGGATCTGCCCACCGTGCCTCAGTGGAGGTGACCAGGGTCACGAGCGGAAGCTGTTCCCGGGGGTGCGCGCTCCACCGCAGCGAGAGGACGCACAGAAGACAGGCGGCACAAGCGGCCAGGGCGAGGGAGGCGATGCGATTGGGGCCCATGCGCCGCGGGGGCTCGGAGTCCGCGCGGTTGGTTAGGACACTCTGCGCGCCCAGGCGCGGTGCAAATGCACACAGGATGCTCAGGGCCGTGTCGACGCGCGCGTACGCGAGAAATTCAGCCCGGAGATGGGCGTCGTTTTTCAGACGCTCCCCCAGAACATGGGCTGTCTCCGCGTCCGCTTCCCCTGCGAGGTAGCCTCGGATCAGATCGAGCTCCTTTTCGGATGCCTTCATGCGCGTTCTTCTTTTTTGAGTATTTGCCGCACGCACTGCATCAAAAGGAGACGGACTCGGTGCAGGGACTTGTAGAGGGCCATCGCAGAGCGTCCGCTTTCCCGCGCAAGCGCTTCGATGCGCACACCGGGGGCATAGGCGCTTTCCACAAGCGCGCGCTGGGCGGGGGGAAGTTTTGTGAGGCACTCTTCCACGGCTTGAACCTCGGCATTCTGCGAGGTGGACTGGTGCTCGGCGTCTGTGGCGAGGGCTTCGAGCACATCCGGGCTGAACACGTGGCGGTCGCGCCGGCGCGTACGGAGAAAGTGAAAAGCCTCAAACCGGGCCACGCCGAAGGCCCAGCGGCGGAAATCGGAATCACTCTCGAGCGTGTCAAACTTGCGCCATAGCACTGCGGCCACTTCCTGCATGACCTCGCGTGCGTCTTCGAGCGTGGGAACCAGGGACCGCACGAAACCGCGCAATGCATCCTCCTGCTGCATGTACAGGCGCAGAAAAAGGTCGTGCCGTTGTTGCTCACGGGGGGTCACGTGAAAAACACGCCCGATAGCGCGTAAATTTGCCGGGAAATTTGCGGGTGATTGCTCTTTTGAGCGGGTGCGGGGAGGCCCCCGCGCCTGGAGGGGGGAGACCAACGTATTGGTCTCGGGCGGGGATGTACCACAACGGGGGCCGCAGCGGAGCGGCCCCGGGGCTGGTCAAAAATCGCTGCACCCCGTTGGCCAGCTGTCGCGGGGTGTGTAGCCAATCTGCGTTTGGGCGGAGGAGAGATCAAAGCGCTCCCGCACGCGCGGCTTGCTGGTGGCGTAGACGACCGCATGGCGGAGGGTTTCGGGAGCTTCTATGCTGCATGCGAAAAACAAGCCCGCATCACGGGGGCTGAGGTAGATGTCCTGAAAGTGTTCGCTCGCCTCGATCTCCGCAACCTGCTCGGGGGTGCGCGGGCACCAGCCCAACCGGGCGATGATCACACTCATGCCGTGCATCTCCACAAAAGTGCGTCCGATGGCTTCCATGAACGCCTTGGTTGCGGCGTACCACGCCTTAGGGCTGAGCGGATCTTCAGGACGGATGGGAAAGTCTCCGTACATTTGCTGCCACCAGTTTACCTGCCCGGAGCTTGCAAGCACCAGACGCCGGACGCCCGAGAGGCGCGCGATCTCGAGCGTGTGATAGAGCCCCACAAGGTTGTTGGGTAGGAGCCGTTCGAGAAAATCATCATCGTCCGGGGTTGCGGCGAGGTGAATGACGCTGGTCACGCCTGCCATGGCGCGTTCCAGCGCCGCGCGGTCCAGCAGGCTTGCGACCACGCAATCTTCCAGACCGGGTGTGGGCGTTAGATCGAAGCCTCGCACCCTGTGGCCACGGCGTTGCAATTCGAGAACGGCAGCCTTTCCGAGGCGGCCGGAGGATCCCGTAACAAGAACTGGAGTGGTTTTGTTCATCGGTTCAATTTACGGATCTTGGTCGCCAAAAAATAGCGAGGAGAAGGCCATTCCGATTGAGGCAAAAAGTTTGCGAAGAATGAACCGCAATGAAGGCCGGAATCACAGAGCGTTTCTCAACATTGTGCCTCTTGGATGCGAGTGGACTCTGGAAAAACGCACCGGGTAAGCACGAAAGTGAATCTACTCGATGAACAGAAATCGTTTGGTGTTGACCAGTGCATACACGAGCGATTCCGGGGAGCAGTTCGCGGCGGATATCGCGGCCCGCTCTTGTGGGGTGGGATGGCGCGAGAGCACTGCGATGTAGGCCGCTTCGACTTTGTCATCTGACTGTTCAAGCGCCTGCATAAGCGGGGAGAGCCGGTCGAAAATCCCGTGCGGTCCGACCAACTCGCTATTCATAAGCGCGAGGGCCTGAGGAATGGATGCGTTCGGGTTGGCGTTTTCGACGAAGTCCCGGTCGCTTTGTCCCATGGT
>JBILWF010000611.1:0-2737 GCA_044370075.1 Chthoniobacteraceae bacterium
CCGCCCCAACATCGTCTTTATTCTCGCTGACGACCTTGGACAGGGTGAAGTCGGCTTCCACGGCCAGAGGAAGATTCTCACCCCCCACATCGACCGGATTGCGCGCGAGGGCGTCATTCTCTCCCACCACTACTCCGGCAACGCGGTGTGCGCCCCCTCCCGCTCGGTGCTCCTCACCGGGCTCAACCCCGGACACGCCCACGCACGCGACAACCGCGACGTGGGCAACCGCGAACAAATTCCGCTGCCTGCCAATGCCCGAACCATTGCGCACACGCTGCAGGCAGCCGGCTACGCGACCGGCGCTTTTGGGAAGTGGGGTCTAGGCGGCTTTGACTCGACGGGCAACCCGTTGAAACAAGGCTTTGGCCGTTTTCTGGGGCTCACCAGCCAATGGGTCGCTCACAGCCACTATCCCAAAGCCATCTGGGATGACGGCCGGGAGGTGCTACTCGACAACGGCCCCGAAGGAGTTCCCGGACACGCCCGCTTTCCCGAGGGCGCCAATCCGAACGATCCGGCGGCCTACGCCGCCTTCCAAGGCAAAGACTTTTTGGGGGACCGCATCATCCGCGGAGCGGAGGAGTTCATCGCCAAACACGCCGGCGGAAACTTCTTCCTGTACTACGCGTCCACCCTGCCCCACGTCTCGCTCCAAGTGCCTGAGGCGGACCTGAGCAAATACGCGGGCAAATTTCCGGAGGACCCTCCGTTTACCCCCTCCCAACCGGGTTCCTACGTACCCAACCGAACCCCGCGGGCAACCTACGCGGCCATGATCACCCGGCTCGACACCGAGGTGGGCCGGATACTGAGCGCGCTCGAAAAAGCGGGAGTGGCGGAAAACACCCTGCTGGTGTTCAGCTCCGACAACGGGGCCACGCATGACGCGGGCGGCGTGCAGACGAATTTCTTTGAGTCGGTGGGCGCATTGCGAGGGCGCAAAGGTTCCCTGCACGAGGGCGGAGTGCGGGTTCCCACCGCGGTGCGCTGGCCGCGGGCCTGTCCCCCAGGACGAAACTCCACCCGGGTCTGCGGCTTCGAGGACTGGCTGGCAACCTTCGCCGAAGCGGCGGGGACCCCCGCCCCGGAGGTGCACGATGGTGAAAGCCTGCTCCCGCTCATCCGCGGAAAAGATGCGCCGCGTTCGGGTCCGCTGTACCGCGAGTTTGCGGGCTACGGGGCGCAGCAGGCCATCTGGGTGGAGCACTGGAAGGCGATCCGCACAGAAATGGCGAAGGCGCTCCGGGAGGGCCATCCCCCGCAAACCCAGCTCTACGACCTCGCTGCCGACCCCGGCGAAACCACCGATCTTGCCTCAAAACACCCGCAAAAAGTCCGCGAACTGGAAACCCTCATGGCAGCCTCTCGCGTGCCCCACGCTGACTTCCCACTCCCCGGCGTGGACCCCATGCAGGCAAAGCCGAAACCCAAGCGCTGAAGGGGGCGCGAGAGCCGCAAGCGGGAAGATGCGTTACGTCGCGCTCTTGCGGGGCCGTTTTACCGTCCGCGCAAGGCCATCCAACGCCGTTCTTTCTGGCACATCGCTTCGCGGCGTGCAAATTCCCGTCCCGGGATCATCCCGCGGGGGTGCGGCTTGACGATCACAGGCTCACGCGGATCGCATCGATCAGGCGCCAGTAAGCCTTCAAGGTGGGACCACCGGCAAAAATCCACCACACCGCTCCCAGAGCCAGATACGGTCCGAACGGCAACCGAGACGCCCAGTCCCGACGGCCAACAAGCCCGCCCACACCGCCAGCCAGCGCCCCAAGGGAGGCACCCGCCGTCAGCACGAACAAAACCGCCTGCCACCCAAGGAATGCGCCGATTGCCGCAAGCAATTTGACGTCCCCCATTCCCATGACTTCACGCGGAAGCTGCATTTCGACAACCGATGCCTCCACGCGGTCGACTCCCTCTAGGGCAATGGCGCGGGAGCCGGCCTTTAATTCCGTTTTGGACCATTCCCATCGCCCCTCCGGCAGACGATCCCCGTTGAGCCCTCCCCCCACGGTTTGGAGAATAATACGCTCCGAGCCGCGGAAGAAAAGTTCGCTCCAGAGGAGCTCCTCTTCCCCCACACGAAGGACGGGGTCCACCGCCTGTTTCTCCCATACCACCGAAACGGGGGTCTCAAAAACCAGTCGGGCTCTCCCAAAGAGCAGGCGTCCCCCCTGCGCCACAGCCCACAAAAGACCGTACCCCACGAGTGCGCCGAGGACGGACAACCCCGCTGCCTCCCACCAATGCTCGGCATGTAAAAGTGGGGGATGGAGAAGCGCTCCCAGACACCCCAGGGCGACGCCCCCAAGGGAAACTTCATCCGGGATAATCATGTGATCCCAGTCCACGAAAGCAGCAACGATCAGCAAGGAAATAAGAGTGCACCAGAAGGCCGCACGCGCCACGTCCTGCGGTTGAAAAACACCGGTGCGCACGCAAACACACGCGAATAAAAACGCGGTCAATGCCTCCACTCCGGGGTAGCGGAGGGAAATTGGCCGGGAGCATGCGGAGCATCTGCCGCGGAGAAAAATCCAGGAAAGCACCGGGATGTTTTCCTTCCACGAAATCGGGTGCGAACACTGAGGGCAAAACGATCGGGACGGGGAAACGAGCGAGAGCTCGCGGGGCATCCGAAAGATGCAAACATTAAGGAAGGACCCCACCATGGCACCGGTCATGCCACCGAGAATGGGACCGAGTGCTTGAATATTCGGGAAGTCCACGGGGT
>JBILWF010000613.1:0-2734 GCA_044370075.1 Chthoniobacteraceae bacterium
CCACTGCAGTGGCAACAAACGGGAAGCATCCGGATCGGGTTTCCCTCAAAAAAACGGGCGGCCTGCGAAAAGGCTTCCTCAGTAAACCGGCGCGTCCATTTCCGTAATGGCGTAGGTCTGAACGCCCCGGTGATGTGGTCCTTTCCGGATCCAAAGCTGGTACTCTGGCGCGTACACGTCGTTGCGGTCCGCCAAGCGCCCCAGATAGGTGCCCGCCGCCTTCGACCAATGCAGCAGCTCCTCCGCCTGACGGCGGTTTGGGGCGTGCGGTCCCGTTAGGATCGCCTGCAACTCGGACGCCGTTCCACGCCATGTTCGGCCCCGATCGGCTTCCAGCAAACGGGCACGGATCACCGTCTGGATCAGTTCCGCAAGCAACGCTTCCGGCTCCTGCTGGCGCAACAACCGCATCACTCCCGGATGAATGTACGTGGCAACCCCCGTCCGCGCCCCGTCAAACTCGGCGGGAATGCGCCATGCCATCAGATCCGCAAGAAAAGCCGGGATTTCCGAGGCCACGGCATCCCGGTAGGCGGCTCTTTCCTCCGGGGTCACCGCGGGCATCGGCGGCTCGGCGGCGTTGCAGCGCAGGATGTGGATCTTGTCCTGGATGTCGTCAGAAAGATCCGGCAGCACGCGCAGGTTCTCCGGGTTGTCGTTGCAGAGGATGAAAAGCCGTCCGAAAGGCGTCAAAGTCACGGGCGTCCGGCCCTTTGCGTGAAACGCGACCGAACCCGAAAACAGGTAGGCCTTCAAATTGGCCGCGAACTGCCGGCGCACCTTGCTGTCGGTCGAACTCTCGCGGTCATCGATTTTCCACACCTCGCCGCGGAGCAGCTCGCTGTTGAATCCATCCGCCTTGGCCGAGAAAGCCTTGAACGCATCCACCACCCGCCCACCTAACAGCGGCGCAATCACCTGCTCGAACACAAAGGTTTTTCCGCAGTTGACCGGTCCCACAAGTGCGAGCGCCTGTCCGGGACGCACCGAGCGTCTTTGGCCGGATACGGGCCACTCCAGAGCCTCCCGCAGGCTTTCGTAGGAACACTTCAGCGATGCGATAAAAGTCCAGAACTGGCGTTCCCCCGCATCCTCGGCCACCAGCAAACGGCAAAGCAGTTCGTGAATCACCGGCCATGATGCGCCAAACGCGGGCCCGGGATTCGGTTCCGTTTCGCGAGCGGCGGGCACGGGTAATGCAGGCGCGCTGGTGCAGTAAAGTTCGAGTCCGTTTTCGCGGTGCAATCCCCGGCAGTACCCGGGCAGCGGACCGTCGTAGTCGATGGCGGCATCCCGGCGGATCGCGTACAAACGCGCCTCGACGTCGGCCGCTTTGCGCACGCCGCCTTCCAGACGCAGCGCGGTTCCCACCGAATCGCCGTTCACCAGAACCGAACGCCCGTCCGGATAGGTTTGCAGATAATCCTTGTGCCGCCGGCGGTAGTAAAAGGTCGAACGCTCGCAGCCAGGATCGCCCGTCGGAACACCCGGACCTCCCTCGACGGGATACTCCAAAAAAGGTCCGCTCATGCCAAAAGCGACCGCAACCGTAGTGCATCCTCGGGATGAACCTGCGTGCAGTCGTTGAGATCCTTCACCGGCTTGCCGTCCGCCCTGCGCATCCCGCCCAGATTGAACCCGTGTACGCTGCATCCAATCCCCCGGAACAAACGCGCCCATGCCACCGCCGCGGCTTCGCCCGCAGGATCAGCGTGCGGCACCATCCGGATCACGCGCCCCTCCAGCAAACCCACGGCCTCCGGATGAATCCTGCGCACCCCGGAGCCCAGAAACGCTACGGGCACCCACCGCTGCCCCCCGGAATGAAGCTGACAGAAATGGTGCGCTGCCACGAAATCACCAGACCCCTCCACCAAAAGCAGTGGAGCCTCGCGGGATATTTCAAACTTTCGGGAAACGAGTCCGAGAGGCCACGTTTTTTGGGAGTTTTTGAGCGTATGCGCTTTGCGTGCCGTAATTCCGCGTGCTCCCGGGTACGGACATCCATCCATGCGCCGCGCCTCGGCGATTTTTCCGGAGCCATCCAGTACGAGCCAGCTCGGCACCCCGCAAACGGTTGCGAACCCGAGAAACCCGGCGCGCGACATTGCCCGCACCGCCTGCTCGGAAACAGAACGCAGGGAAGCCACCGTGCCCAGCTCCTCGAAGGAACCCGTGTGCAAATCACCCGGAAGCTCCACGCGCGGCTCCGGCAAGCGCGTACGCCGGGGCATGTGCGGTGCCCGAACCCGCGTGGCAGGGCGTTGCGCGGCACTTTCCGGCACGCCTCCTTGGCCCGCTAGTTGGCCCAAACGACGCAGGGCCTCGGAACGGGTGAGGTTTTCGGCTTTTTCCAACAGCGTCACCTCGTCGCCCCCGCAACCGCAGGCACCAAAACAATTCCAAAGCCAACGCCCCGCCTTTTGCGTGATCGAAAAGGCGCTCCCGCGGGATTCCCTGTGCAAGGGACACGGATATTCCCCGGGAGACGGTTCCCGCTCGAACAAGCCCAAGCGCGTCAAAAGCCTCGGGAGGGGTAACGCGGCTTTCCACTGTTCCACCCCGTTCATTCGGTGCATCCCTCCCCGCTACGGAACGCCCCGCCGCCACGCTGGATCCGGAGTTGAAAAACCGCCACGGGGCGGAAATGACACCGCGAACGGCGGCTCTGGCGGTAGGCCACCCGCTCAAACTCGCAGCGACGGAACACCGCTCCCATTACACGCGGGTCCAC
>JBILWF010000612.1:0-2734 GCA_044370075.1 Chthoniobacteraceae bacterium
AGCGCTGGCTCCCGTTCAATTCCGGGCCCTTTTTGGCCGCACAGCCCCCGCTTTTGAAGACGCCTCTCTGGAAAAAATCCGCGAGGCCGTTCTGGATAAAAACACGGAGTGGCATCACCGCTACCGTACCGTCGACCAGTACAACATCTACGGCTCACGCTCGCGCATCAAATACGCCGACGCTGTAACCAAAGTAAATGGCATCGACAATGCCACGGTCCTCGGTGCGGAACTGGCGCAGCGCGACGTTAAAACCCACAACCGGGACAAGGCGGTGTGGGCTGTCGCACAGGGCAAACACTTCGCCGTGAGGGACGATAACCTTCCCGCCGTGCCCGATGTCGCCCCCAACCGTCCGGAGCCCGTTCCCTATCTGGACGGCGAAGCCTCCCTGCCGCACCTCAGCACTCCCGAGGGTGTCAAAGTCGAGTTCGTTGCCTCGGAAAAGGAGTTTCCCGAGCTCATCAATCCGGTGCAAATGAACTTTGACACACGCGGAAGGCTGTGGGTCGCGGCATGGCCGAGCTATCCGGAAACCACACCCACCACGAAGGTCTTCGATAAACTACTGGTATTCGAAATAGACCCGAAGACTGGCAAGTTCACCAAATGCACCACCTTCCTCGATGGTTTGAACTGCCCGACGGGATTTCAGTTCTACAAGGACGGCGTGCTGGTAATGCAGTCGCCTGACATGTGGTTTGTACGGGACACAGACGGGGACGGAAAGGCTGACTGGAAGGAGCGGATTGTCCACGGGCTGGATGCGGCCGATTCGCACCATGAGACCAATTCAATCTGCTACGAACCGGGCGGCGCCGTGTATTTCAGCGACGGCGTGTTTCACCGCACCAATGTCGAGTCCCCGCGCGGACCGGTGCGCAACGTAAACGGCGCCATCTACCGCTTCGAACCGCGCACCCACCGTTTCGACCGGTACGTGCCCTACGGTTTCGCCAACCCGCACGGCCGCGTGTTCGACTACTGGGGCAACGACATCATCACCGATGCCACGGGCAACGCGAACTACTTTGGCCCCGCCTTCAGCGGACATTTGGACACGGGCGCGCATCCCGGCATGCGCCAGTTCTGGAACCGTCCCTCCCGGCCCTGCCCAGGCACGGCAATCCTCAGCAGCCGCCATTTCCCCGAGGACTGGCAGGGTCTCTTCCTGAACACCAACGTCATCGGTTTTCAGGGAATTTTCCGCGCGAAAGTCTCCGAAGAAGGCGCCGGACTGAAGGGCGAAACGCTCGAACCCGCACTGCTTCAAACCGACGTGGCTTCCAACCCAAACTTCCGCCCGAGTGGGGTAGCAGTCGCCCCGGATGGCTCGCTCTACGTGATGGACTGGTCCCAGATGCTCATTGGGCACCTACAACACCACCTGCGGGATCCCAACCGCGACCACCAGCACGGGCGTATTTACCGGCTCACCTACCCCGCACGCCCCCTGTTGCAGCCGAAAAAAATTCACGGTGCCCCCATCAAAAACCTGCTGGACCTGCTCAAGGAACACGAAGACAGCGTTCGACAACTCGCCAAAATCGAGCTCGACACCCACCCGACTCCCGCGGTGATTGCCGCCCTCCAAAACTGGATCGCTGCGCTGGACAAAACAGCGCCGGAGTACGAACACCACCGTCTGGAGGCGCTCTGGGTGCATCAATGGCACAACACCGTCAACCGGGATTTGATGGACGCCGTGCTGCATTCCCCCGATCCGCGAGCGCGCGCCCAGGCAGTGCGCGTAGCCTGTTACTGGATGGACCGAATTCCGAATGCCATGGAAATCTTCGAGTCCGCGGTCAAGGACACCGCTCCCCGGGTGCGGCTTGAGGGGGTCCGCGCCCTGAGCTTCATCAAGGGCCACGCAGTTCCGAAGGCAGTCGAGCTGGCGAAACTCGTGCAAACGGACAAAGACTTCTACATCGACTACTGCTTCCGCGAAACGCTCAAGCAACTCGGCTCGCTGCCCGAAGCCAAAAACCTCATCAGCACCGATCCCCTGCTGGTTGCGCGGCTTCGCTCCGCACCAGATGCCAAGTTCGGCCCCACGAACAAGAAGCTCGGAGGGGAAGACATGCGCCTCTACAATACGGGCAAGGAAGTCTTCAACCGCGAAGCCCACTGTGTGACCTGCCATCAAGCCGACGGACGGGGGGTGGACAACGTCTATCCCGGACTGGCTAACAGCGAGTGGCTCAAAAATGATCCCGACCGCGTGATCAAAATCGTGCTCAAGGGACTCTACGGCCCCTTGGACTTTCAGGGAAAAAAGTACGGCCCGGAAAAAGGCACGCCGCCGATGATGGGTTTTGGACCGCTGCTGAATGACCAGGAACTCGCCGGAGTTATCACCTACGTCAACCAATCCTTCGGGAATGATCTGCCCTCGGTGACGCCCGCCCAAGTCAAGAAGGTACGCGCGGAAGTCGAAAGCCGCGCGATCTACTACACCGTCGAAGAAATTCTCAAAGAGCATCCGCTCAAAAAGTAGTCCTCCGGAGGCCGCCGCCACCCTGCGTGGCGGCGGCCTGTTTGTTTTTAGACTTCCTTCCGGGCACTCTGCTCCTCCCTGTCGCCAAACGCTTTTTCGCCGCCTCCAATGAACACAAAACTCTCCCGTTTGTACTCCCCACTTTTTTGCGCTCTGCTGCTCACCGGCTGCGCATCGCGCCCCGGCTCTCCCCTCTCCCGCCACGCGCGTCCGGTTCAACTCCACGCCTCAAAC
>JBILWF010000614.1:0-2733 GCA_044370075.1 Chthoniobacteraceae bacterium
CGCGGCGCTCGCCGTCCGGCTGGCTGGCGAATTTTTGGCGTCGGAGAAGCCCTCCGAAGCGCTCCGCTTACTCAAGGACACACACGCCTTTGCGCCGGATCAACCCGCCCCTCTGGTGGAATTGGCCCGAATCTACCTCACGATTCTGAGGCGTCCCGATGGTGCGCTGGCGTATGCCGAAAAGGCGTACAAGCTCGCTCCCGAGTCGATCCCGGTCCTGGGAACCTACATTGACACCTGCGCCGCAGCGCAGCTCGCGCAGCGCGTGGAGGACGCACTTAAGCGGGTTCTGCTCGGCAATAGTCCAAGTCCAGACTATTGGCTTCAGGTCGGCACGCTCTTTCGCAACGCGCTCACCCAGCGCAACGCATCCGCCCGAGCGTCCCTCGGTCGCGTGCAGGAACTATTCCAAAAAGCGCTCAGCCTCGCACCGGACAATCCGTTGGTGTTGGAGGCGGTATCCGACCACTACGCACTGACCCAACAACTGCCGGAAGCTTTGGCGCTGTACCGGCGAGCGCATGAAGCGCACCGCAAAAAGCACAACACTTTCTCAACGCCCATCTGTTTAAAATGGGCGCGCGTTTTGCTCATGGCCGAGCAGGTCGCTCCCGCCATGCGACTCCTTGAGGAGCTGCTTGGTGCGGATCCCACCGTCAACGATGCCCGCGAACTTCTGGGCGAGCTGCACCTCCAACAGGGGGAACTGCTACCTGCACTCACGCAATTTCGGCTCGCGCTGCAGGGGGCATCCAGCCAACCCGAGGACTACCTGCGCGTCGCGCAGATCCAACTCCGCCTCAAACGCCCCGCGGATGCCGTCACTACCGCCCGTCAGGGGCGCACACATTTTCCAGACTTCCCGCAACTGAGCCTGCTGACGGCTATAGCCCTCGTTGAAACCAAACAGCACGCCGAGGCCCTGCGCTGTTTTGAGGAAGCGGAGAGACAGTTTCTGCAAACGCAGAAAAACGCGTTGGATGCCGGATTTTACCTCTCCTACGGCGCGGCGGCCGAACGCGCGGGTTTGCCGGAAAGGGCGGCAAGTCTGCTCAAAAAAAGCATCGATCTGGACCCCGAAAACGCGGCGGAAGCCCTCAACTATCTCGGGTTTCTCTGGGTGGACCGCAACGAGAACCTCGACCAAGCCGGCGACATGATCCAACGCGCCCTGCGGATGAAACCGGACCATCCGGCCTACCTCGACAGTCTCGGATGGTGGCATTTCAGGAAGGGAGAGTACGAGGCTGCACTGCGCGCCATTCAAAAGGCTTTGGAACAGATTGCCCGGGAGGATGCCTCCGAGGTCTATGATCATCTCGGGGATGTACTCGAGAAACTCTCCCGCAAAGAAGAGGCTCTCGAAGCTTGGAAAAACGCCCGCGAACTCAACCCAGAGCTTCCTGAAGTCTGGAATAAGATCAAAAAAGCCCGGGACAATCCCTAACTCTTTACGGCCGGTTTGCGGACCGGCCTCAAAATCTGCGGTTGCGCGCCGCCTGCTTTCATGGCGTGCTCTGCGCCCCTGCTCCGAAATTTTTGTTTATGTCCAAAACCCTCATCATCGCCGAAAAGCCCAGTGTGGCTCAGGATTTGGCGCGCGCACTGGGCAAATGCGAGCGCAATGGCGACTTCTTCGAGGGCGACTCTCTGGTGATCTCCTCCGCAGTCGGCCACCTTTTAGAGATTGCGCCCCCCGAGGGCTTCGAACCAGCCCGCGGGAAATGGAAAATCGAAAACCTGCCCTCGCTGCCCCCGCAGTTCGATCTGGTTCCCATCGAAAAAAACGCCGCGCGTCTGGCCACCCTCAAAAAACTCCTCAAACGCAAGGACGTTTCCACCGTGATCAATGCGTGCGACGCCGGGCGCGAGGGGGAGCTTATTTTCCGCAACATCCTGCGCGCCTCCGGAGTTCAAAAGCCCGTCCAACGGCTCTGGCTCCAGTCGATGACCACCGATTCCATCCGCAGCGCTTTCCAAAAGCTACGCTCCGACGAGGAGATGCGCCCACTGGCGGACGCGGCGACCAGCCGCTCCGAGGCCGACTGGCTCGTGGGCATCAACTCCACGCGCGCCCTCACCGCATTCAACTCCGCGGATGGTGGATTCCACAAGACGACGGCAGGCCGTGTCCAAACCCCCACCCTCGCCATTCTCGCCGAACGGGAAGAAAAAATCCGCGCCTTTCAACCGCGCACTTACTTTGAAGTCTTTGCCGACTTTCAAGTCGCCGCCGGATCCTACCGCGGCCGCTGGATGGACGAATCCTTCCAAAAGAAAGGGGCGTCCGAAGATGCCAAGCCGGAGCGTCTTTGGGACAAGGCCGCCGCGGAGCGCATCCGGGACAAGTGCCTCCATCAACCCGGTGAAATCGAGGAAGAGAAAAAGCCCACCACGCAAGCCCCCCCTCTGCTGTACGATTTGACCACCCTCCAACGCGAGGCCAATCAGCGGTTTGGATTTCCCGCGCGCATGACCCTGCAAATCGCGCAGGCGCTCTACGAAAAGCACAAGGTGCTCACCTATCCGCGTACCGATTCGCGTTTTCTGCCCGAGGACCATCTGGGCACCGCCCGCTCGGTGCTTGATTCCATCGCCGACCCCTCCCTTGCAGGACACGCGCGCCGCGCTTTGGAAAGCGGATGGGTTCGCCCAAACAAACGCATTTTCAACAACGCAAAAGTCAGCGACCACTTTGCAATCGTCCCCACGGGAACCCAGCCCAAGAATCGG
>JBILWF010000615.1:0-2732 GCA_044370075.1 Chthoniobacteraceae bacterium
TGGAGAGATACCGCAACCGACGTCTCCACCAACCTGAACGCGGGTAAAACGCGGAGCCGCGGCGTGGAAGCCGGATTGGGATGGGAGATTGTCAGGTGCCTTCGCATCGATTCCGCGCTCTCTTACGCGAAACATGAGTATGTGGAGTGGGTAAACCGCACGGGAGCGGCGAGCTTCGCCACGCTCTCGGGAAATGAAATGCCGCAGGCACCCCGCTTCATGGGCAACACGCGTCTGACCTTCTCGCCGGCGGACACTTTCAAGGCACAGGTGGAATGGGTCCGAATCGGGTCGTATTTCTTACAAGACTCAAATCTGAGCACCACCGCGGGAGCAGACCGGGGCGTCTCAAAATACAACGGCCACGATCTGTTAAATGTGCGGATGAGCTACGACCTGTGCGCGAACTGCACGGTATTCGCCCGGGTATTGAATGTCGCGGACAGGCGGTACGCCGAGAGTGCCTCGGTCACATCCAGCACGGCGGTGTATGTTCCCGGTTTGCCGCGGGCCTTCTTCGCCGGGGTGGAGCTCAAATTTTAACCCCATGAACACTCGCCCTCTCTTCCCCTTTTCCCCCGCCCTCTTCACGCTCTCCGTCTTTGTGTTTCCAGGCTTGATCGCGCAAGCGCAAGCGCAGGTGCACCGCACCAAACGCCCCGAACATCCGGGACTCAACTCGCTCGACGTCTGCGTGGACGGGGATCGCATGCACCTTCTGCTGGGCGAGAAACACGCAGAGAGGGGTTGGGAGATTTCTCACCGCGTCTCGGAAGACGGGGGATCAACGTGGAGTTCCCCGGTGCCGGTCAATGCGGGTGCAGCAGCGCCGCACAGTCTTCACCGGGGAACGGATGCGCGTCTGGCCGTTTCCGGAAGACAGCTGCTTGCTGTATGGACCGCCCATGGGACGGACAAATGGGGGTCGGGGCCCCTGGCGACGGCGATCTCAGGCGATGGCGGAAAAACCTGGAAGCCGGGGCCGAACCCAGCCGACGACGGACGCACTGACGGTCATGGATTCATCGCTGCCGGAACGACGGCGGCGGGCGGATTCCACCTCGCCTGGCTGGACAACCGCGGCGAGCAGCGAGGCCTGCGTTACGCGGAATCGCAGGACGGCGGCTGGACATGGTCGGCGAATGCAACGGCGGTCGCGCGCACCTGCGAATGCTGCTGGAACGCGATCAGCCCGTTGCCCGGAGGCGGTGCTGCGGTGTTGTACCGGGCGTTTTCCCCCCGGGACATGCACGTTGTTTTCACCCGCAACAGTGGGGCGCAGTGGAACGCACCGGTGAGCGTGGGCGCATTCGGATGGAAACTCGAAGCCTGTCCCCACGTGGGCGGAGCGCTTGCAACGGACCTTCGCACGAACCAACTGCATGCCATGGTATGGACAGGACAGCCTGGAGACGCCGGCGTGTATCACCTGCGCTCAAGCGATGGCGCTCTCACCTGGAGCGCACCCCGCCGCATGGGATTGGCACACGCATCGCACCCACACCTTGCAACCGATTCCATGGGAACTGTTGCCGCGGTGTGGGATGCGCTTGAAAACGGCCTCTCCAGCGTATGGACATGCGTTTCGCGAAACCACGGCGATACCTGGAGCGTTCCGGTGCGCCTGTCGGATCCCGCACAGACCGCGGAGTATCCGCGAATCGTTGCGACCCGGGACGGTTTCCGGGTTTTCTGGACCGGCGGCATTCCCGGACACAACATCGAATGGAGCTCCGCGCCATTCACGCCAGGCGAGGAGCGCTTTGCTCCCTCTTTTGATTCGCTGCTGCGCTAGCCTCGCGCACAACACCTCGCGCGGCGCCGCCCTTAAATCCAATACTCCGGCTCGCTGCCGTCCCGTGAGGCGCCCTTTTTTGAAGCTCCGGAAGCGGCCGCGCCGAGGATGGCGGGTGTGATCCCGTCCTGCTCGTATGCATCCAGCGTCTGCCGGGCCAGTTCTGCGAGCGTGCATCCGTCCAACACACCGCTGAGGGCATCCGCGGTCCGCCGCATCAAAACCCGCACCCCGCACCGCGCCACATCCGGGCACGAACACTGGCTTTCGCCGCCGGGAACGCCGCAGGGAAGCAGCGTGAGCGGCCCGTCTAAAAAGCGCGTCAATTCCCCCAACCGAATCCCCTCCGCAGGAAGGGCAAGCGAATAGCCACCCTTTTTTCCCCGCGTACTGTGTAAAAAACCGCCCTGCCGCAACCGGAGCAGGATCTGCTCCAGAAACCCTGCGGGAATTTTCTGAGCCTGAGCGAGGACCGTGAGAGGTACCAGCTCCACACCGCGAGAACGGGCCATGGTGAGGTCCACCATCACACGCAACGCATATTCGCCTCGTTTGGAGAGATTCACCGTGGAGAAAGGATCCGCATCGTGTCCGGGGGAGTCTTGTCCGAAATCCCGTTTGATCAAACCTCTACCGGGAGTTCAATTGCTCCAATTCCAGCATGTCCTCTCCGGACAGTTCCACCGAGGCGGCGGCGACATTGCGCTCCAGGTGGGCCACGGACGTGGTGCCCGGGATGAGCAGGATGTTGGGCGCGCGCGCCAGCAACCACGCCAGCGCAACCTGCCCCGCGTTCACACCGCGGCGGCGCGCCACCGTCTCCAGCGGCCCCTGCGCCTGCGTCAGCGGTGCATCCGGCGCGAAAGGCTGCGCGGCGAGCGGTCCCCACGGCAGATACGCCATTTCGTGCGCCTCGCAATACTTCACGAGCTCCTCG
>JBILWF010000616.1:0-2729 GCA_044370075.1 Chthoniobacteraceae bacterium
GGACGCCTCGCCCTTTGCCCCGATGGCTTTCGATTACTCGGGATGGTCTTCGGAGCTCACGAAGGCTCCCCGGTTGCAACTTGGGTGGCTGGTTTTCTTTTTGCTCGGGTTCGCGGTTTTGGCGGCTCCTGTGAACCTTTACCTGATTGCACCGCGCAACAAGCGTCACCGGCTTTTTGTGAGTGTTCCGATGTTGTCTTTGGGCGCAGTGGGTGCGCTGGTGGGGTTTATTCTCTTTAACGAAGGGGCGGGGGGAACCGGCATGCGCAATGCTTTGCTGATGCTTGAGCCCGGGGCGGGTAACTCGATTTTGTATCAGGAGCAGCTCTCGCGCACGGGCATGGTTGCGCAATCCGGTTTTCCGTTTCCGGAGGACGCGGTTTTTATGTGGGTTCCCGGTGAGGGGCGCACCAACCACAATGTGGCACTTTTGCGGCAGGGCAACACGGCGGCGGGAGGATGGTTTGTAGCGCGCGCGGTACAGTCGCATATCTTGCAGCGCTGGATTCCCTCCCGGGCGGAAGTGGTTTTGCGTCAGAGCCCCGGCGCGGCGCCCGCTTTGGTATCCTCGGTGAATCACGTGATGGGACCGGTCTTTTACGTGGATGAGGCCAAGCACTATTGGAAGGCTGGCGAACTGGCCCCCGGCAATCCTGCCGTGATGGAGAAAGCTACCCCTGAGGAATTTACAGCCTGGTATGCCGGCGTGTTTGCCGAACCCAGCGCGAATCTCAGGGCGCGCGCCAAACAGGTCGGCGCGCGGCCCGGTTGGTTTTATGCCAAGGCGGAGGCGGCGCCGGATTTTTGGATCGCGACTTCGCCGCAGATTCGCTGGGTACGCGACCAGATGCTGTGCTGCGGGCCTGTAAAGGCGCAGGTGTTAAACACGGTCACGGAGGCCCAGCCATGAGCGAGCAGGTAAAGCCCATTTTACGCGCGCTCGATTTGCACAAGGCGTTTGAGAATGTGCAGGCAGTGCGCGGTGTCTCCTTTGAGGTGTTTCCCGGCGAGGTGGTCGGGTTTATTGGCGCAAACGGTGCCGGCAAAACGACAACCATGCGCATGATGGCCACGTTGGAAATCCCCGACTCGGGCACCGTGGAGGTGGACGGTTGGGACGCGGCCCAGTATCCCGACCGTGTGCGGCGTCTCGTGGGTTGGATGCCTGATGCGTACGGTTCGTACACCAACACGACGGTGTGGGATTACCTGGATTTCTTTGCGCGACTTTTGGATTTGAAGGGCAGTGAGCGCCGCGAACGTGTGGCTGAAATTGTGGAGTTTTCAGGTCTGGGAGATCTGCTGGACCGGCCCATGAACGGACTTTCCAAGGGCATGGCTCAGCGCCTCTGTCTCGGGCGCGCCCTGTTACAAAAGCCGCGCGTGCTCATCATGGATGAGCCAGCCGCGGGACTCGATCCCAAGGCGCGTTTGGAATTCAAAAATGCGGTGGCCTTGCTCAAGAAAACCGGGGTCACCATTTTCATCTCCTCGCACATTCTCTCGGAGTTGGAGGAGATGTGCGACGGGCTGTTGTTTATTGATGAGGGCAAGGTGGTGCATCATGGATCGCGGGGGAGTTTGCGTGCCCAGAACGCGAGTGGGGAAGCGGAGCCTACGGTGGTGGAGATCCGCGTGGCGGGTTCGGAGGAGGCGCTTGCGGCTTGGTTGCGTCTGTCCCCCGGATGGGAGTTGAGCGATACCTTTGCCGGGGGGGTGCGCGCTGCCTTTGCTGGTGCGGGGGAGGAGGCGCTCGCGGGGGAACTGCGCCGCATGGTTGTGGAGGGCTTGCGCGTGAGCGGATTCCACATCCAGCAGCGGCGTTTGGAGGAGATCTTTGTGGACGTGCTCCGCTCCGGAAAACAACAGCAGCAAGCGGACGGCGCGCATTAAGGAGGGAAGTGTGTATGTCTGAAAGTACCTTGTCGGCAATGACCTATGCGGCAGAAACTCCGAAGGTGGAACGCACCGATTTTCCGGAGTGGGTGCCGCCGATGCTGGTGAAGGAATTGCGCCAGGGCCTGCGATCGCAGGTGTTCGCCCTGATGCTGAGTCTGATGCATTTGGCCATGGTGATGGTGTTCATCTTTTCCATGGAATTCGATGATCCGAACAAACCCCTTTCGGTCTCGGAGAATTTCTTTTGGGTTGCACTCTCGATCCTGCTTTTGGGTGTCGCACCGATGCGCGGCCTGCAGGAGTTAAATGCCGAAAAACAAACGCGCACCCTTGAGTTGCTGAGTGCCGCAGGGGTGAGTGGGACCCGTTTGGTGACGGGCAAATGGAGCTCCCTTATGGTGCAGAGCGGGTTGATGGCGCTTACCCTTGCGCCCTATTTTGTGCTGCAGTACTTCGCGGGCGCAGTGGATTTGTTTTATCAGGCGCGGGTGGTGGCGTTGGGGGTGTTGCTTTCTTCGGTAATGACAGCCGCGGCGTTGGCGATTTCGGGAAGGAAGGTGCTCGTGCGTGTGGGGTGGGCTGGGAAGATCATTCTGGCGAACTTCGTTCTGATGATCATGATTTTGAACGACGTGCTCGGCTCGGGATGGCTCATGAGTGCCATCAACGGGTTTGCGTGGGAGTGGCTTGTGATCCTTTCCGGGACAGCTTTGGCGACGTTCATTTTTTTGCGTCTTGCGGGCGACATGATGGACGCCCCTTCGGCCAACGGGGCTCTCTGGCCGCGCGTGGGCTTGTGGGCCGGATGGATTGCCGTTCCCTTGTATCAC
>JBILWF010000618.1:0-2727 GCA_044370075.1 Chthoniobacteraceae bacterium
CGGTGAGTGAGGAGTCCGCTTCGTCGAAAACGGTGGGGTTTTCAGGCGGTGCCGAGCGCCTGCAGGACTCCTGTAACAGGCCGAGGAGCGTCTTTGCGCAGGGGGGGCTGGGCAGTTCGGTTCCTCCCGTGCCTTCGGCCAAAAGGCCGTCGGTGATTTGGGATTGAAAATCCTGCGAACAGCGGCCCAGCGCCCAGAGCAAACCGCCTGGGTTGCGGCTGGGATCGCTGTGGGCCAGACCGGCGCGGCGGTTGCGCGAGCGCGTGAGCTGGTCGCTCCAAAACTCAAAGCTCGGCGTGATTGCAAAGAGGTTTAGACGGGCGGAGAGCCCCGGGGTGTTGAAAAACGTGATGGTTTGAAGCAGGCGTCTGAACAGAAGCGCGGGAAGGCCCGCGTCGAGCTGGATCCAGAGGTAGGGCACCCCCCCCTTGGCTTCCCATGCGGCGTGCCACTGGGTTGCGTTTTGGAAAAAAACCTCCTCGGAGAGCATGCCCGGATGCGTGCGCAGCGCCGCGTTGACACCCGGTTGCGCAACCAGCGCCGCCAGAAACGGGTGCTCCTCCCACGCGGTGTGGGGGTCGCGGCATTGGAGGGTGTCGTCAACGGCGCGTCCCAGCAGGGTGGCCCAGGAGAGAATCGTGGCATTGAGAGTGTCGAGGGGGATGTCCGCGGGGATGGGGAGCTGGGTGTGTTTTTGGAGGGCGGGCAGCGCCGCCGCAATGGCCATGCGCAGGGCGTCAAAATCAAACCGGGGACGGCTCCCCGCCGAGATCTGGTCGAGCAGTGTGCGCAGGTCGAGATCCTGCGAGTGGGAAGCGATGCCGGTGCGGCGCGCCCATTCCCCCAGAACGTGTTCGGAGCGGCCCCGGGCGGGGGTGATGAGCCAGTGGCGGGCCCGGGGATCGCGGATTTGCGCGATTTGTCGGGCGATGTCAGCCAGCAGGCTTTGGGGGGTTTCAGCGTGACGGAGCATGGGCGGGGTGGGCCTCGGTGCGCACGACATACGCCCGACGGGTCCGGGGTGGTAGTGATTTTTTAAAAAAGGAAGTCCGCGCGGTGTGACGCCCTAAAAAGAGCGGCTTCTGGACGCGGGCCGCCCGGGCAACCTGGCGGCGGGTTGGTGGATCTTGCGGGTCTTTCGGGCCCGGGAGCGGGGAAGGGAGTCCAGTTCGGAGTGGACCAGTTCGCAGAGGCGCAGGGGCAGTCCGTGGGCGAGAGCGTAGAAGACGTTGCGGCCGGCGGTTTGGGGTTGGAGTACGCCGCGTTCGACGAGTTTGTGCAGGTGTTTGGAGACGTTGGCCTGGGTGGTACCCACTTGCAGGACGATTTCACCCACGCAGCGCGGGTGCTGGCAGAGGGTCTGGAGAATAGCCAGGCGCAGGGGATCGGCTAGGGCGCGGAAGAGTGCTGCGACGCTGTGGAGCTGGGGGCCGGAGAGGGGCTTTTTTTGGGTTGAATCCATAACCAAACGGTTATAGGATTGCAACATGAACACGACGCTGCAACAACCAGAAAATAAGAATGTCCGGCAGTCCGCGGAGCGCGCCCCGGCGCGGCGGGTCACCGTGGCGGAGGCGGCTGCGCTGATGGGCCGTCCCGGCGTGCGGGTGGTGGATGTGCGCAGTCCCGCGGAGTTCGCGGGGACGCGCGTGGCGGGAGCGGAGTCGGTGCCGCTGGACGTGCTGGATCCGAAGGCGTTTGGGACGGGCTGCGCGGAGGGTGTGGGGGTGCTGGTGTTTTGTCAGGGAGGGGGCAGGGCGGGGCGGGCGGTGGAGAGGCTGGCGGCGGCGGGAGTGTCGGGATGTGCGGTGGTGGAGGGGGGGATGGACGCGTGGACCGCGGCGGGTTTGCCGGTGGAGCGGGGCGGGGGGCGTGTGTTGCCGCTGATGCGGCAGGTGCAGTTGGTGGTGGGGGCGTGCGCGGCGGGCGGTGCGGCCCTGGCGCTGGCCGTGGATGTGCGCTGGGCGTGGGTGCCTTTGGGGATCGGGTGCGGGCTTTTGGTTGCGGGGGCCACGGGTTTTTGCGGGCTGGCGGAGTTGCTTGCGAGGATGCCGTGGAACAAGCGGGTGGGAAGCGGCGGCGCACCGCGCGGCGAGGCGCCCGGGGTGTCCTGTTGCGGTACCGGTGGGACGGGAGGTGTCCAGTGAGCCGGGTTTCGGAAGGGCACGGAGCGTCTTCGGTCCCGTGCGGGGCGCGGCGGATTTTGATCGTGGGCGGGGTGGCGGGCGGGGCCTCCGCGGCGGCCAAGGCGCGCCGCACCGGGGAACAGCACGAGATTCATGTGTTTGAGCGCGGGCCGTACATCTCGTTTGCCAACTGCGGGTTGCCCTACCACATCGCGGGCGACATTCCGGACCGTGCGAAGCTGGTGGTGATGACCCCGGAGAAGCTGGCGTCGCGCTCGAAGATTCAAACCCATCTGCGGCATGAGGTGGTTTCCATCGAGCGTTCGCGCAAGGTGGTTGTGGTGCGCGACGCGGCCGGGTTGGAGCGGGAAGAGCGCTACGACAAGCTGATTCTGAGCCAGGGCGCGCGGCCCTTCGTGCCGGAAATCCCCGGGGTGGGACTGCCGCATGTGTTCACGCTGCGGGACATTCCCGACATGGACCGCATCATTGCGTTTCTTGCGCAACGGAGACCGGCGCGCGCGGTGGTGGTGGGCGGCGGCTTCATCGGGCTGGAGATGGCGGAGGCGTTTCATCACCGGGGCATGGACGTCACTGTGGT
>JBILWF010000617.1:0-2727 GCA_044370075.1 Chthoniobacteraceae bacterium
GCATCGGATTTTTCATCACAAAAACCAACGCACGCGCCGTGTTCTGCCACCTCCGCGGAGCGGAGCGCCTCCAGGTGGCGCTCAACCCCGGATGGCGCCTGTGGTTTCCTCGCCTCAGCGTGCACCTGAGCGAGACCTTCACCGCACCCTCCACCGCGGGACGCCCCGCGCGGGCCGCCCGCAAACATCTCGCCAACTGGGTGCGCGAGCGCATGACCGCGCTCCGCTTCGAAACCGAAATGCGCTGGGGCGCTGACACCGTGCCGGAGGAAATCGAACGCACCGCCCGCATGCGCCCCGGATTTCGCGTCCTCGAGGATCCCACACATGCCGCGATGTCCTACGCGCGTGTTCTGGCACTGGCAAACCTGCAGGCGGCCCAACTCGATACCCTAGCCGCCCTGCGCCTGCCCCTCACCGGGATCCTTCTTCCAAACGGCATCCCCTGCGCGGTCCTGCTCCTGAGCTTGTGGGCGCTGGGCAAGACACCCGCCCTGCTCAACCCCGCAACCGGATCCGCGGGCCTTCTCGCGGCCATCTGCCAGGCCCGGATACGCTGCGTAATCACTTCCCGGGAATTTCTCCAACGCACCGCCCTCGCCGGGGAGACCTTCACCGCGAAGGGCGCTGCCCTTGTTTTTCTCGAGGACCTTCCTCGCCCCTCCCCCGCGCGGATCCTTTGGGAAACGCTTCGCTCACGGATACGGCTCCGGTTTTCAAGAAGCGCTTCCGCCGGAAACACCGCAGCGTGTGTCCAAAAAACAGACGCCACCGCGGTGATACTTTTCACGAGCGGATCGGAAGGCACCCCGAAGGCCGTCCAACTCTCCCACCGCAACCTGCTGGCCAACATCCGCCAAATGCATTCGGTGTGCGACCTCCACAACGCCGACCGTATTTTCAACGCACTCCCCCTTTTTCACAGCCTCGGACTCACCGTCGGAACCCTCTTCGGCCTCGCTCGCGGGTGCGCCGTGTTTTTGCACCCCCACCCCATGCATTACCACGCGGTGCCGGACATCATTTACGACAAAAACTCCACGGTAGTACTTTCCACCAACACCTTCCTCACTGGCTACGCGCGCCGCGCCCATCCCTACGATTTCCGCAGCGTGCGCTACCTGATCGCTGCCGGGGAAGCGGTGCAGGCGGAGACATTCCGCCTGTGGAGCGAACGCTTCGGGGTCCGCATTTTGGAGGGATATGGAGCAACGGAGTGCGGTCCGGCCTTGAGCGCAAATGTGCCCCTGGCGTGCAAGGTGGGATCCGCGGGCCGGTTTCTTCCGGGAATCGAATGGCGGTTGGAGCCGGTGGAGGGTGTTTCCGAGGGGGGGCGATTGCTGGTGCGCGGTCCCAACGTGATGCGTGGCTATCTGCACGGACCGAGCGCCGGATTGGGAGTGGCTCGCTGGTACGACACGGGCGACGTGGCGCGCGTGGATGCCGAGGGTTTCGTGTTTCTCCTGGGCCGCCTCAAGCGCTTCGCAAAAATCGGCGCGGAAATGATCAGCCTCTGCGCCATGGAAGCAGCTCTGGATGAGTTTTTTCAGGGCCAAGGTATGGAACAAAACTCCACGGCCCTGCTGCGCCGTGCCGAACCGGGCGAGGGCGAGCGCATAGTGGCCGTCACCTGCTTACGCAATGTGAACCGACAGATGCTTCGGGAATGTCTTCTCGACCGCGGGTTCTCCGCGTTGGGTGTTCCGGGAGAAGTGCGTTTTCTGTCTCGAATGCCCCGGCTGGCCACGGGCAAGATCGACCTCCAGCACCTGCAACGCCTCCTTGACCAAAACCAGCTCCCCCCGCACGGGGAATTTGCCGCATGCGCGGCCCATCCACCGCTCTGACATCCCGAATGCAAACCACCCCTCCGGTTTTCCAAACCGCTCCGCGCCGCTCGTGGCAAACCGGTTTTTGGGCGCTGATGGCCACCCAGTTTCAGAACGCATTCAGCGATAATGCGCTAAAGCAACTCGTCATCATGCTGGTGCTCAGCCGGCCGCTTTCCACCGGAGAGCGCGACACCACGGTCACCGCGGCAACTGCCCTCTTTGCGCTGCCCTTCATCCTGCTGGGCATGCTAGGCGGCTGGCTCGCGGATCGCTTCAGCAAGCGGCAGGTCATGATGGGCGTCAAAGTCGCCGAAATCGCCGTCATGGGCGTTGCCACCGGCGCGTTCTGGATCGACAGCCTTCCACTGCAACTGCTGGCCGTCTTTTTAATGGGATGCCACAGCGCCCTCTTCGGCCCTTCCAAGTACGGGATCCTGCCCGAGGTGCTTCCCGCCGATAAACTTTCCTGGGGCAATGGCATCCTCGAACTGCTCACGTTTTTGGGAATCATTCTGGGCAGCGTTTGCGGCGCCCTCTTCGCCGCGTGGTTCAAGACGGGGCCTGCGCCCGCCGGGGGCATCCTGCTCGCGGTGGCCTGCGCGGGGGTTGTGCTCAGCCGCGGAATTCCGGCGGTTCCCGCAGCCAATCCCGGCTGCCCGATGCGAATCAACCCGGTGACGCAGTTTTGGATCCAAACCCGCGCGATGCTTCCCGACCGCGACCTGTGGCGCGCCAATCTGGGCAACACCGCGTTTTTCTTTGTAGCCGCGCTGGTGCAGATGAATCTGGTGCTTTTCGCAAAGGACGTTCTGCACCTCGGGGAGGCACAGAACGGGTTCCTCAACGCCGCACTGGCCATTGGAATCGGCGTGGGCAGCGTACTCGCCGGATATGC
>JBILWF010000670.1:0-2726 GCA_044370075.1 Chthoniobacteraceae bacterium
TCTTGCGGGTCGCCTGTGAGGTGCGGTACTTTTACAGGGCCAGTGTGCGTATCGTGGACCAAGGTCGGTCCATGCACGCGGGCCGGACACTTGTCTCAGGCAGGGACGCCAGAGCAGGAGCCACGGGGGACGTTCTCTCCGTAATCCCACTCGAGGTGCCCTATGAATCGTAGCTTTGGTGTGCGTCTCTTGGCGTTGTTGCTGGGCGTGCTCTGGTCGACGGCAGCGCTCGCGCAGTCGGACGTCGTCGTGCCCGTGCCCTACTCGCCCAAGTCACCCACGGTGCCGCACCCGGTGCACGAGGGCGCGCCCACCACGCTCAAGGCATACGTCCGCAACGCGACGTGCGGGACATACACCATCACGTGGGATACGAACCTTGACGGGGCGTACAACGACCAGAGCTACAACGTCGGTCGTGACGGCAGCAACACGCTGTGGGACATCGGCCGCACGTTCCGCGTGCCGATGGTCGACGCCGAGCGCACGATCAACGTCAGCGTGCAGGTCCGCAACACCTGCACCGGCGGGCTCACCTTCGGCACCTACCGGATGTTCGTCTACAACTGGGTGCCGTCGAACGACCCCCGGCAGTGGACGGCCGAGCAGATGGAGATCCTGCAGGTCGCGGCCGTCGAAGAGAACATGTGGTACCTGCACCGCGGCCTCGTCGACCGAAGCGGCGGAGTGAACAACACGATGACCGGCCGAGCGCCCTTCTCTGAGGCGACCGGCATGTACATCTGGTTGTACGTCATCAATGGCCACCTCCCGGCGTTCCCCCCGGGCACCTACAACGCGCATGGCGCCCCGCTCCCGAACGGATGGGCCGAGGCGAACAACGCGCGCTGGGCGGTCTCGCCCTACGCCGAGACCGTGACGCGCATGATCAACTTCACGATGTCCGGCGCCGGAACCATGGGTGTGCCCGCCATCGACGAGGCTGCGACCGAGGGCTGGAACCGCAACGGCAACACGATCACCGAGCGCATCGGCGTACGCCTCCCCGGCACGACGAATGGCGCCGGTGCCCATGCCACGATTCGCGGGCCCCACGTCTACATCACCGGCATCGACCTCGGCGGCATGTCGGCTGCACTCCCCGCGCTGGCGGGCACCAGAATCCAGACAGGCCCGCTCGCCGGTCGGGGCTACGAGTGGATGCTCCAAGAAATGATCGACTACCTGGGCCTGATGCAGGGCGACGGTGGCTCGTTCTACGGCTCCTGGTACTACAGCGACACGCCGGTCTCTGAGCAGCTCCCGACGCACCCCGACGTGCGCCGCGATGGTCCCTGGGCGCCCTACAACGACTTGTCGACCACGCAGTGGGCCTTCGTGGGTCTGGCCGGCGCCGAGGAGAACGGTCACCAGTTCGGCCTGCTCGTGAACAATCGGCACAAGTACCGAATCGCCGAGGCGAACGCGATCAACCCGGGCGAGGGCGGCGGCGGCGTGTACGCCAACAACTACTGGCGCGCCGACCTCAAGCTCACCGGTGGCTCAATCCTCGGCTCCCGCTTCATCGGCATGCACCGGCTCACGCCGGGTGACAACGTCGTCATCTACCCGGGCTACTCGAAGTACACCGCCTCCCAGCTCCGCCAAGTCTACGAGAACTACCTCGGCTTCACCGCGGCGTGGTGGGGCCAGCGCCGCGTGCATGGCACCCATTGGCTGGACGGCCTGTGGGCCTACGGCGACTACCTATGCGGCGATGGGGACGGCGTCTACTCGCAGCCGCGCTGCGGCAACACCTACGGTATCTACTCCCACCAGAAGGCCTACCGCACGGCGTCGCCCACGCCCCCGACGGTCGGCGGGCGTGACTGGAACCGCGAGTTCAGCATCTATTACATCCGCGCGATGATGCGCGACATGAACGACGGCGACGGCATGTCGGGCTACGGCGGCTTCGGCAACATCTGGGACGATTACTGCGACACAACGTCCGTCACGTGCCACTGGGGCTCGGGCTCCATGGGCGCTGTCATGGGTGCGCTCGTCCTCACCCCCGTGCTCTTCAACCCCAAGCCCGTCGCCATCGCGCGCGTCTCCCAGGCGGTCATCAATGCGGGCTGCGCCGGCGGCAATAACGGCGAGGTCAACCTCGTCCACGACGAGTCGTTCCATCCCAACACGAACGCCACCATTGACACGATCCAGTGGGACATGGACGCGAGCGACGGCCTCTGGTGGAACACGAACCCCCTCGTCAACGGCTCGCGCGACTTCAACCCGACGGCGGCACAGGGCTTTGTGACCCGCCGCACCGACCCGATTTTCTATGAGTACTACGCCGCCAAGTACATGCGCGCGGGCACCTTCACCGCGACCCTGCGCTTGGTCGACAGCATCGGCGTCGACAAGACCGCCACGGCTCAGGTCGTGGTGAACCCCGTGGCGAACACGGCGCCGGCCGCCTTCGCGGGCAACCCCTATGTCATCGAGACCGGCAGCAACCTGCAGCTCGCGGGCGACGCGAGCGACTCGAACGCGGGCTGCGGCGACACGATCTCGGTCGGCTGGGACCTGAACAACGACAACAACTTCAGCGATGTCCCCGGCGCGACCGCCAACTCGCTCGTGCAGTGGGGCGGCATCATCGCGGGCCTGTCTCGCGGCGTCGCCCACCCGGTCAAGCTCCGCGTCACGGACGCCGCCGGCCTGACTGCGGTCTCCCAGACGACCCTGACCATCTTCGATACGCAGCCCGTCGCGCAGTT
>JBILWF010000619.1:0-2722 GCA_044370075.1 Chthoniobacteraceae bacterium
GAAGCGGCCTCGCGGACTGTGCCCGGGCGGGCGGTGGCGAATCGGCCAGCGCGATGGCGCGCGCGCAACTCTCGAGGGTCGTGCTGATGGTGATGATCCGGGAGACACCGGCTTCCGCGGCGCGCTCGAGCACTTCGTTCAAATCCCCCGCGTAGTCGGGAAAATCCAAATGGGCGTGAGTGTCGATCAACATGGGAATGAAAGCCGCAGAGCGGCCCGGGGACGCCTCACCACTCGATGACCGCCCCGGCCCAGGTCAGGCCGCCTCCGAAGACGACCAGAAGCACGTTCTCACCACGCTTCATGCGGCCCGTCCGGTTGGCCTCGTCCAGCGCGATGGCGACGGCTGCGGCGCTTGTATTGCCGAAGCGGTCGAGGTTGATCATGAATTTCTCGAGAGGAAGCTTCATGCGGTCAGCAATGGCCTCGATGATGCGCACGTTGGCCTGGTGCGGAATCACGCAGGCCAGATCGGCCGGTTGGATGCCACTTTGTTCCAGCACACTGTTTGCCGCGCCGAGCATCGCGGTGACCGCCTGCTTGTAGGTCTCCTTCCCATTCATTTTGATGGAATTCAGACGTTCGTGGGCGTTCTCCGCCGTGACGGGATACTTGCAGCCGCCGCCGGGGATTTGGAGGATTTCAGCGTAGGAACCGTCGCTTCCCATGTGGGAGGCGAGAATGCCGCGGGAACCGGGCCGGTGCTGGAGCACAGCCGCTCCGGCGCCGTCTCCAAACAGCACGCAGGTGTTGCGGTCCGTCCAATCGACGATGGTGGAGAGTTTCTCCGCGCCGATGACCAGAACGGTTTGAAAGGTTCCGTTTGCGACGAACTGGCGTCCCACTTCGACGGCATAGAGAAAGCCTGAACAGGCCGCGCTGACGTCGAAGCACACCGCGCGCGGAGCCCCGAGTTTCGTCTGCACGAAGCAGGCTGTGGAGGGAAAAAACATGTCGGGCGTGACCGTCGCCACGATTATGAGATCCACATCGGCCGCTTGAATGCGGGCATTTTCGAGGGCGGCCTTGGCAGCTTCCGCGGCCATGTCGCTGGTGGTTTGGCCCGCTGCAGCCACGCGGCGCTCGCGGATGCCGGTGCGCGTCAAAATCCACTCATCACTGGTTTCCACCATGCGCTCCAAATCCGCATTGCTGAGAATTTTTTCCGGAACGTAGGAACCGGTGCCGGTGATGGAAACGCTGCGAGTCGACACGCTAGGAGTTGGTTGGTGGGTTGGTGAGCGCATTGTAGCGGCTCACTTCCTCGAGGATGTGGGGATTGACTTGATTGGCCACCGATTCCGCCCCCGCGCGGATTGCGTTTTTGATGGCAATTGCGGAGCTGCCTCCGTGGGCGATGATGCAGCTGCCGTTGATGCCCAGCAGGGGCATGCCGCCGTACTCCTCGGGGTTGGTTTTCTTCTTGATGGTCCGAAAGGCGTCGCGCGCGAGCCACGCACCCATTTTCCGAACCGGGCTGCGCATGAGTTCGCTTTTGAGCCAATGGAAAATCGCGTTGGCGGTGGCCTCCATGGACTTTAGCAGAACGTTTCCCAGAAACCCGTCGCACACTACCACCTCCACGGGGTTTTCAAACAAATCGTGCCCCTCCACATTGCCCCGGAAATTGAGCCCGGAGGTCTTGAGGAGTTCGAAGGTTTCCCGCGTAAAATCATTGCCTTTCTCGTCCTCGGTGCCGATGGACATCAGGCCGATTGAAGGGTTCCCGTAGCCCAGCACGTAGCGCGAATAAGCCGCCCCCATGATCGCATTTTGAACCAGTTGTTTGGGCGTGGGGGACGTGTTGGCACCCGCGTCAATGAGCAGGAAGTAGTTAGTTTCGGTCGGAATAATCGCGCCGATGGCTGGCCGCTCTATGCCCGCGAGCGTGCGCAGCTTGATGTGCGCCGCCGCAACGGCCGCTCCCGTGTGGCCAGCGCTGACCACCGCATCGGCCGCACCCTCCTTGACCAACTCCACGGCGCGACTGATGGAAGAGTCCCTCTTCTTGCGAATGGCATCGGTGGCGGCGTCGTTCATCTCCACCACTTGAGTGCAGTGAAGAATCCGCACGCGGGAATCCGAACACTGAAGCCGGGCGAGTTCCTTCTCTATTTGGGCGGAATCGCCGACGAGATGCAGAGTGCGGAGGTGCGCGTACGCCCGCAGGGCCAGCACAGCACCCTCCACGAGGACTCCGGGGCCGTGATCTCCGCCCATGGCGTCGAGCGCGATATTCATGGAGGTGTGGGCCCGAATTGAGAGTTAGGCTCAAAAGAGCAGAGCCGCCCGAGCGTAAGTCCGGGCGGCTCGTGCTGAAATGGGCTGCAGTTTAAAGGGCGCCGACGGTGAGCACTTGGCGCCCCCGGTAGTAGCCGCAGGAGGCACACGCCCGGTGGGAGCGGGAGGCTGTTCCGCAATTCGAACAGCGGCTCAGGACGGAGGCATGCCAGCGGTTGGCCGCCTTGCGGGTACGCAGGCGCATCTTGGAGGTTTTTCTCTTGGGGACTCCCATAAAAGGTCAGGTTTGAGGTGATCGGTTCGGTTAAATTTTGAGCCCGTCCAGCGCGTTCCAAATTTCCTTGCGGTCTTTCTGAGGAGGCTCCCCCGGCGTGGGCAGTGGAGTGCCCGGACAGGGAAGTCGTCCGTTCCAGTCGCAGTGCGGATGGGCGGGAAGGGCGAGGAGAATGTCTTCACGGAGGATGTCTGTCAAGTCCACGAC
>JBILWF010000692.1:0-2719 GCA_044370075.1 Chthoniobacteraceae bacterium
CGCGTTGACGGCGTTCATGGCCTTCGCGGGGCCGTCCTGCAAGGCCTTGAGGATCGCGGCCACGCTGCGATCGACCAGGTCGCCGTGCCATGGTCGCTCGTCCGGCCCGAAGTCCTGCAGCACGAAGCCGGCGACATCGCCCTTCTGCGGGCGCCCGATGCCGACCCGCAGCCGCACGAAGTCGCCGCTCCCGAGCTCCGCCATGATCGACCGCAGGCCGTTGTGCCCCGCGTGCCCGCCCCCGACCTTGAGCCGAATCGTGCCGAAGGGCAGGTCGAGCTCGTCGTGCACGACCAGAATGCGGCCGAGCTCGACGTCGAAGAACGCGCGCGCCGGCGAGACCGACTGGCCGCTCAGGTTCATGAACGTGTCCGGCTCGAGCAGCACGAGCGAGCGCCCGTCGAAGTCCCCGGCGCCGTAGCGCCCCTTGAACTTCGCGCGGCTCAGGCCGATGCCCGTGCGGCTCGCGAGCTGGTCGACGACGTGCCAGCCGATGTTGTGCCGGTTGCCCGCGTAGCGCGGACCGGGGTTGCCGAGGCCGACGATGAGCCAACGATCGCCCATGGCGGACCCCAGCGGCGGGATTACTCCTCGCCGTCCTTCTTGGCGCCGCGGGGCGCGAAGACCTTCGCGATCACGTAGTCGTTGTCGTAGACGACGCGCACGCCCTCGGGCAGGGCGAGGTGGCTCGCCATGATGGTCTCGCCCTTGTCGAGGTTCGTGATGTCCACGTCGATCTGCGCCGGGAGCAGGTGCGGCTTAGACTTGACGCGGATCTCGCGGTACGGCTGGCGAAGCTTACCGCCCGTCGTCACGCCGACCGACTTGCCGTGCACGTTGAGCGGCACGAGCGTGATGATCTCACGGTCCGGGTTCGGGGCCACGAAGTCGATGTGGCGCACGCGGCGCGACACGGGGTGACGCTGGATCTCGCGCGCCATGACGCGGTGCGAGCCAGCGCCCTCGACCTCGAGGGTCACGATCGCGTTGTTGCCCCAGGGGGTCTTCAGCGCGCGCGTGATCTCCTTGGGATCGATCTGGATGTTGATGGCGGCCTCAATCTTGTGGCCGTAGAGCACCGCCGGCACGCTGCCAGCCGCGCGGGTGCGGCGGCAGGGGCCTTTGCCCTGGCCGTCGCGCTTCGTCGCCTTGATCGTCACGTCTGTCATCTTGGGTCCCCTATCCTGGTTTTCGATCCGTCGCGCCCTGCACGTTCAGCGCTCAGCTGAACAGGCTGCTCACGGAGTCGAGGTCGTGAATCCGCTTGATCGCTTCGCCGAAGAGATTCGCCGCCGAGAGGACTTTGAGCCTCGGGCAAGCGCGACCGGCGGGCGTCAGCGGGATGGTGTTTGCGCAGATGAGCTGCTCGATGCTGCTCTCGTTGAGCCGCGTGATCGCGGGGCCCGAGAGCACCGCGTGCGTGGCGGCGGCGAACACGCGGCGCGTGCCGTGCTCGGTGAGCGCGCGCGCGGCTTGGCACAGCGTACCGGCCGTGTCGACCATGTCGTCGACGATGATGGCGTCGCAGCCCTCGACCTCGCCGATGATGTTCATGACCTCGGCGACGTTCGGTGCGGCGCGGCGCTTGTCGATGATCGCGAGCGAGCCGTTGAGGCGCTTGGCATAGGCCCGCGCGCGCTCCACACCGCCCGCATCCGGGCTCACGATCACGGGGTTATGCAGGTTCAGGCTCGCGAGGTGCTCAAGGAGCACCGGCGACGAGTAGAGGTGGTCGACCGGCCCGTTGAAGAAGCCTTGGATCTGCCCCGCGTGGAGCTCCATGGTGATGATGCGGTCCGCGCCCGCCGCGGTGATCAGGTCGGTCACCAAGCGGGCGGAGATAGGCGCGCGCGGCGCGGCCTTGCGGTCCTGCCGCGCGTAGCCGAAGTAGGGCACCACGGCCGAGATGCTGCCTGCCGACGCGCGCTTGCAGGCGTCGAGCATGATGAGCAGCTCCATCAGGTTGTGGTTCACGGGTGCGCACGTGCTCTGGATCACGTAGACGTCCGCGCCACGCACCGACTCGTTGATCTCGACGCGGATCTCGCCGTCCGAGAAGGCGCCCACCTTCGCGTCACCCAGCTCAGTGCCGATGTAGGCGCAGATCTCTCGCGCGAGCTCGGGGTTCGAGTTACCGGCGAAGATTTTGTAGGGCCTCATGTGCATCTCCGGTCGACCGAACGCTTCAAGCTGGGGCGGTAGGATTCGAACCTACACTGCAAGGATTCAAAGTCCTGCGTCCTGCCATTAGACGACGCCCCATCAACCCACCCTTGTCGGCTTGGGCGAAAAGCCGCGGGCAGATAGCACAGCCCCCCCGTGTTGTCAACGGAGAGCGCCCCGGGGTATGACCCGGCGCATGACGTCCACACGCGCTGAGATCGCGGATCCCACGGCCTTTCGGCACGCGCTGGGGCCGAGCGCCGTGGCCAAGCTGGCCGAAGCCCTCGCGGCGGTCGCGGGGCCAAGCCTAGAGACGGACGCCTTTCAGCGCGCAGCCCTCACCGACCTCGACCCGCTGCCGCTCAAGGCCCGCGTCGCGCACATCACCTCGGCGCTGTGCGCGATGTTCGAGCGCGCGGGGTGGCCCTTCGAGCGCGTCGCCGAGGCGCTTCAGCAGGCCGGGCGCGACTGGCGGCACGGCGGCGCGTGGGCGCCCGAGGCAGGCTTTCCCGTGTGGCCGCTCTTCGAGGTCGTCCCGCGCTTGGGGCTGGACCAT
>JBILWF010000620.1:0-2713 GCA_044370075.1 Chthoniobacteraceae bacterium
TTTTGTCCTCCTCGACAACACCTACTGCTCGGGGATCTTAAGTGCGGACGGCCATCAATGGGTCACCACCGCATTTGCCACAGCCGCGATGGAGAAATCGTTTGCGGGTTTCCCACGGAGTTATCCCGACGGCATGGGCGAAGATGAGAAAGACGCCCTCATTTATTCCCCTGCCGGCTTTCTGTGGGACAACGTTCTCAAGCACCGGAAGACCCTTCGAAATTTTGGCGAGTTCGCCCTGCCCAAGGTGCGTTGGAAGGACGCCACACGAAAGGGAAGACCCCGCTTTTTGGACTGCTTTCAAACATGGAAAAAGGAGAGCGATGCAGTGCTTTTTGGATGTGAAGCGGCTATCCCCTCGCTGGAGCCATTCACACCAAAGGACACCGTGGGATGGAACATGGCGGTCCCGGACCAGTTTCGTGCCGATTACTTCATCGCGGACCTCAAAAAAAGTGAGGCGAAAGGGGATTGGCCTCATCTGATGCTCATCTGCCTGCCGCAGGATCACACGGAGGGAACCAGCCCGGGAGGCCCGACGCCCGCGGCCTGCGTAGCCGACAACGACCTCGCTTTTGGCCGGATTGTGGAGGCCATCTCCAAGAGCCGATTCTGGCCGGAGACCCTGATTCTGGCCATCGAGGACGATCCGCAGGCGGGCTGGGATCACGTGAGCGGTTACCGCACTACTGCGTATTGCATCAGCCCCTATACAAAGCGCGGTGCGGTCGTTTCCACCCAGTACAACACAACCAGCCTCTTTCGCACCATCGAGCAGGTGCTGGGGTTACCTCCAATAAATCAATTCGACGCATCCGCCACCCCGATGTGGGACTGCTTCAACGACGTGCCCGACTGGACTCCGTTTGAGTCGGTACCCAACCGGGTGCCGTTGGATCAGTTGAATCCACCAGCCAAAACAGTTCGCAATCGGAGGGCACGCCGCGACGCCGAACTTTCCGCAAACATGAACTTTGCAGAAGTGGATCGCGCGCCGGAAGACGTGCTTAATCGTATCCTGTGGCAGGCCATGAAAGGCCCCGACCATCCGTATCCCGCATGGGCTGCAGGAGTGGACGAGGACGATGAGGGCCCCCGTCTCACGGGGCGGTCCTTTTGGGACCGGATCTCCCTCAGTCGACTCTGGCGTTGAGCCCGACGCGACAGTAAAAAGTTGTCGGGAAGCCAGGGTCCATGCTGCGGCCTTGGCTGGAGGGAGCCTATTTTTTGGGCTCCATCTGGCAGTCCGGATCAGGCTCCACAGCCTTGCCGGTTTGCTCCACGGGATGAAGGAACAAATAGCGCCACACCGACTCGTGAATAAATCGGCCTTCTGCGTCTTTTCCCGCGGTACCGCCCGGTACTACCGTCGTGTGGGCGCGTTTGGGGTCGTTTTTCACATCGCTGCGCGTAATGAGGCGTCGCGTGTTACCAAAAGGCTCCGGGGTCTCATCCACGCTGGTCACCGGGCCGTGTTTTTGAAGGCCAAGCAACTGCCATGAGCGGCAGTAATGGCTTGCGGTCCAGCCACCGTCAAGGACATGCGTGAATCCAAAAAAGCGGTTTGTGGGTGTTGCCGATGGCAGTCCCTGCCACGTTTCCGTGTTGTCGCGCGGCCCGGAAAACATCACGACGCGATCTACGCGCTGATGCAGCGCAAAACGGGCTGCAGTCGTTGATCCATGCGAGATGCCCGAGAGGATGACCTTTTCCCAAAGCAGGTCCGACCCGTCTTTATTGAGGAACTGCTCCCATTTTCCAGGCGGATTTTGTTTCGCAAGCCACTTCACAAATTGAATCGAGCGCTCCCGGATTCCATCGGGTTTGGGTATGTCCACCAGCGGGCTGTAGTCCTCCCCGGTAGCGGCCTCGAGGCGGATCTTTCCGAGCGACTGTCCGTCGTTGAGTTGCTCTTTGGTGAGGCCTGAAAACCACTGGTTTGCGTAGTGAACTTGGATGCCGTGCAATCCGTACCCACTGATACGCTCAAAGAGTCCCTGATTGTGACCCATGAGCCAGATTACGAGTTTGCCTTTGGAGGCAACGCGTGTGTCCACCACGGCATGCTGGAGATCCTGCGGTTTGCCTTTGTCATCCGTAAAACGAAACTGGATCTCGGGATGTTCTCTGGCACGCGGATCGATCTCGCTGGCGCGACCGGTGAGTTCAAAACGCTGGGGCTCGGTCGCGGTGGTTTGGGCTGTCGCGGGCGTGCACGCAGCAATCGCGGCCAGTAGAAAGAGGGGTGGGCGATTCATGGAGATGGGGGAAGAGGTTAACGCAACAAAGTGGTGCCGCCATCCAGGTCGTAGGCGGAACCGGTGATAAAGGAGGCCTCCTCCGAGCACAGGAAGGCGGCCAGCGATGCGACTTCGTCCGGCTTGCCCATGCGTCCGATGGGTTGCCACGCGCTGAGCTTTTGAAGCATTTCGGTTTCACGCCCGGGATAGTGGGCCGCCAGATATCCGTCCACAAAAGGGGTGTGGACACGCGCCGGACAGATGCAGTTGCAGCGGATGTTTTTGCCCACGTAGTCGCGCGCCATTTGCAGTGTCATGGCCAGAACCGCGCCTTTGGTCATCGAGTAGGCAAAGCGCGCCTCGATCCCTATTTTTGCCGCCACGGAGCACAGATTGAGCAGCACGCCGCCCCCCTGTTGGATCATCCGGGGTATGGCTGCGCGCGACACATGAAACACCCCCTTGATGTTCAC
>JBILWF010000621.1:0-2701 GCA_044370075.1 Chthoniobacteraceae bacterium
CACGACGGTGGCCACCGAGGTCATAAGAATGGGCCGCAGGCGCGTGGCCGCTGCTTCGGTCACAGCCTCCAGAAGCGGCATCCCGCGTTCGCGAAGGCTGTTTGCGAACTCAACGATAAGGATGCCGTTCTTGGCCACCAGCCCGACCAGCGTGATGAGACCCACCTGGCTGTAAATGTTTAGTGTTGTGAACGAGAGGAACGAAAACAACAGCGCCCCCGAGAGCGCCAGCGGCACGGATCCCATCAAAATCACCCACGGATCGCGGAAGCTCTCAAACTGGGCGGCCAGCACCAGAAAGATGAGGATCGCCGAAAACAGCAGCGTGGTGAGGAGCTTGTTGCCTTCGGTGCGCAGCTGCCGGGCCTCGCCCGCGTAGTCAATGGTGTACCCGTTGGGAAGGATGCGGGCCGCCTCCTCCTCCAGGGTCCGCAGCGCCTTGTCGAGGGAGATGTGCGGCGGGACGACGCCCTGGATGCGCGCGCTGTTGAGCTGTTGGAAGCGATTGAGCGTGCGCGGTTCGGTGGTGTTTTTGAGCGTCGCAAACGTGGCCAGCTGCACGGGGGTTTTGTTGGGGCCGCTGACATACACGTTTTGGAGCTGGTCGGGGTTCAGACGGCCGGCCCGCTCCATCTGCGGGATGACTTTGTAGCTGCGTCCGTCGATGGAAAAGCGGTTGATGAAGCCGCCTCCGAGCATGGTGCCCAGATCGGTGCCGACCTGCGCAAGATTGAGCCCCATCGAGGCTACCTTGTCCCGGTCAAACACCACCTCGGTTTGCGGGAAATCGAATTTCAGGTCGGAGTCCGCGAACACAAACAGCTTGCTGCGGAAGGCGGCGGCCACGAGCTGGTCGGCAAAGTCGAGCAGCTCCCGCGGCTCTGCAGTCGAGCAAAGCAGAAACTCCACCGGATAGTTCCCACCGCCGGGAAGCGCCGGGGGGGTGAAGGCGATCACGCGCACCCCCGGAATGCTGGCGGAGCGGCCGAACACCTCTCCGACCATTTGTTCGGTGGTGCGTTTGCGCTCGTTCCATGGTTTGGCGACGAGGCCCGAGAAGCCGCCAAACGCCTCGGTAATTTGAAAGGTGGTCGCCGTTTCGGGCATCGAAAAGTAGATGTCGTTGACCAGCGCAGTGTAGAGCGTGGTGTGGTCAATGGTTGAATTGGGCGCGGCCTGGATGACCCCCAGGATCACGCCCTGATCTTCGCGCGGCGCGAGTTCGCGCATCGAGAACAGGTAGAAGGGCACCCCGAGCAGGGAGAGGATCACGGCGAAGGTAAGCGTGACCGGACGCCAGCGCAGTGTGTTGGCGAGCAGGGAGCGGTAGCGTGTGCGCAGCGCGTCAAAGCGGCGGTTGATCCAGCCGCCGAGCCCCGTGTGCGAGTCCTGCGGGCGCAGCAATCGCGAGGACATCATCGGCGAGAGCGTGAGCGCCACGATGCCGGACACGGCGACGGCTCCGGCAAGGGTGAGCGCGAATTCCCGAAAAAGCGTCCCGGTGAGTCCGCCCTGCAGACCGATGGGCGCGTAAACGGCCGCCAGCGTGATGGTCATCGCAATAAGGGGGCCGACCAGTTCCCGCGCGGCGGTGAGTGCGGAGTCGAGCGGCGACAAGCCCTCCTGCAGGTGGCGCTCAACGTTTTCCACCACTACGATCGCATCATCCACCACCAGGCCCACCGACAGCACAATGGCCAGCAGGGTGAGCAGGTTGAGCGTAAATCCGAGGATCTGGATCAGAAACACGGCGCCGGCGAGGGAAAGCGGAATCGCCACCACGGGCACCAGAATTGAGCGCCAGTTGCCGAGGAATAAAAAGATCACGCAGATCACGATGAGCAGTGTTTCAGTCAGCGTGCCGAACACCTCGCTAAGCGCATTGCGGATGTAGCGCGTCGCGTCGTAGGAAAGATGCAGATGCATCCCGGGCGGAAGCTGCTTTTCAATCAGGGGCAGCTCGTCCCGCACCTTCTGAATGACATCGAGACTGTTCGCGGTGGGCAGCACCCACACGCCCAGGAACGTCGCTTTCTGCCCCGAAAAGCGCACATCCGAATCGTAGTTCTCCGCGCCCAGCACCACGTCCGCCACATCCTTCAAACGCACGATGGCCCCGTTGCTCTCTCGGATGACCAGTTCGCGAAACTCCTCCACCGAACGCAGGTTGGTGTTCGCTACGAGATTGACGGTGATGAGGGTGCCCTTGGTGCTGCCCAGGGCCGAGAGGTAGTTGTTGGTCGAAAGGGCGGTGCGCACCTCCGTCGGCGTGAGGCCGAGGGCCGCCATGCGGTCGGTTTTGAGCCAGATGCGCATCGCAAAAGTGCGCGCGCCGAGGATGTCGGCTTTCTGCACGCCGTTGATCGCCGTCAGGCGCGGTTGCACTGCCCGCGTGAGGTAGTCGGTGATCTGGTTGGCCTCGAGTTCTTCCGAGTAAAACGAAATGTACATCAGCGCGAACTGGCTGTCCGAGGTGGTCAGTTCGATGGAGGGCGATTCGGCCTCGGGCGGCAGTTCGTTGCGGATCTGGGCAATTTTAGCCTGAGCCTGCGTAAGGGCCGCGTTGGTGTCGAAGTTGAGTTTGAGGTGCGCCGTGATAATGCTCAGCGACTGCGCGCTCTGGCTTTCGATGTAGTCGATGCCGTCGGTGCTCGCCAGCGCGCGCTCCATCGGCGTGGTTACGAATCCGCGAACCAGTTCC
>JBILWF010000622.1:0-2699 GCA_044370075.1 Chthoniobacteraceae bacterium
CTCGAAATTGGAAGCCCTCGTCTCGCGGGGCGGAACCGTGATCATTCCCGCGGGTGACTACCATCTGGATGGGGCCCGCCCGATTCCACTGCAATCAAACACTACCATCAGCGCGCACGGCGCCCGTTTCATCCTTCCTGCAGCCCTCCCCAACAAGGCGCGGATCATCCTGTTTTCGGGCGAGAACATCTCGCACTTCACGTGGCAGGGAGGCGAGTTCATCGGCAACGTGTTTGATCCTGCGCGCCAGCAGAACCCTTGGGAACCCAATGCAAACACCAAGGGAATTGAAATTACCACGAGCCGCCCCGGGGAAACCCACGACCTGCTCTTTCGCGAAATCCGCTCCCGCGACATGGCCGGCGCCGTTATCGGCATTCACGGGCTTTCCGATCGGAGCAACGAGTCCAACGTCAAAGGGTACGCGGAGCGCGTGGCACTCGAGAGCTGCACGCTCCTGCGCAGCGGCAAGTTCATGTGGGATTACGGGTACCTCTGGCAAATCGTGACATTCCCGGAGGACTTCCAACCCTGGGAGGTCGAACGCGCGTCCCGTTATTTCCGTTCCGACCTCCTTCACAATGTAAGCATCTCCGCCGGAGAGGACACCGTGCGCGTCGACAACACACGCGGGATTTTTAAACGCAGCGCATCTGATGAACCGAAGGAGGCGATCACTTTCCTCGGGGACGAACTTCCGCCTGAAATTACGCGCGGCCGGCAATATTTTGTCACCGAGGCGACGCCCGACTTTATACGGATTGCACCCAAGCCCGGCGGCTCCGCGATCCGCTTCAGCCGCGCAGGAACCGGCAGGCTCGCGCGGGATGTCTTCGCTCATTATCTCTCCGCATATGCCCCTTCGGAAAGCGGATCCGGCAAAGGCGCTTTTGACATCGTTGCCGCCCGCGATGTGCGCGTGACCGGGTGCCAACTCAGTGCGCTGGGGGACACGATGCACATCCAGCGCAGCGAAAACATTGTTTTTGCAAACAACCACATCCTTGGCAGCCGCATGGGGGCGTTCTTTCTCGCCGAGTACTGCCGCAACGCCACCATCACGGGGAACCTCGTCGACGGCACCAACGGAAGCCGCGTGGTCAGCGTGGAGAAGAGCTGCACCGATGTGACGATCGCGGGAAACACCTTCCGAAACGGCGGGCGTGGCGCGTGGATCAACCAGCCCGTGAACTTCATCATGACAGGCAACGTGTTTATCAACAACACGCTCAAAAACAGCCCGTCCTCCCGGGAGGGAAGAATCGCTTTTCAAACAGCCAAGCCGGGAACATTTCCGGAGCTCTACTTCACCCTGCATGAACGACACGGTACCTACGGCCCGGTGATTGTTCGCAACAACATCTTCCAACTCGGAGACCACTGCCCGGAGGAGGCCGTGACGCTGGCCCCAAACGGGCACGACATCGTTTTTGAGGGAAATACTTTTGTAAACCGAAAGGCAGTTATTGTCGCCGACCCTTCCGTCACCCGGAGCACCCTCGCCCCGAATCTCGGCGCGGAGACCCGCTCGCACCCCGTTGACTTCAATCACGGCCGCCGCTGATCTCCGCGCAAGGCCCGGGGGCCGTGCGCGGGTTTGCCCCATGATGTGCCGAGACAACTGCCCGCCAAACCGGCGGCGCTCCTCAACGCCCGGGCGTTATTGCCCCTTTGCGCTCAGCGGTTGCAAAAGCTCGCCCTCGGTCCACGGCGCGGTTCGCTGGCTGATGCGGCCGCGTATGGCGTTGACTTGGGCGGTAGAAACCGCAGAGGAAGTATGGCCCCACTCGCGCCGCAGATAGGTGAGCACCCCTGCAATGGACTCGTCGTCCAACGCCGCTCCGAGGGGCGGCATTTCCATGGAAAAGAGCCGGTTGTTCACCCGGATGGGGCCGGTCACTCCATGCTGCAGAATGCGCACCGCCCGGTCCGGCGCTCCCAAAACCCATTCGCTATCCACCAGGGGAGGAGCGATGCCCTCGGCGCCAAACCCCGATGTCTGATGACACCCCGCACACACCGCGGTGTAGAGCTGTTTGCCCTTTGCAAAGAGTTCTTTTTCCTGCGCGTTGAGTTCGGCCACGGGAGGCGGCGGCGTGAACCCCGGTTTTCCCGGCCACGCCAACATCAGACGAAGGCCTTCGGCTGTCTCCTTCATCTTTTTGTCGGTCTGCCTCTCCAGAACTCCGAGCAGAGCCGGTTCGCCATCCAGCACAATAAACCGGGGATTGGTTTCGCGGCGCAGACGGTTCAGATCCGGTGCGATACCCGAGAGAAACGCCTGCCACGCGGGGGAGCCAACGGGTTGTTTCGCGGCGAGGTCCAGCAGGACTGACACCTGCCGGGGACGCTTCTGCGCGATGACGCAGCGGGCGAGATTTTTGAACAGTGTTTGAATCTTCGCCTCATTGCCGGGCAACGCGGGATGGCTGAGCAAGGCGGCAAGCAGATCGGCCTCGCGCCCCGCATACCCGCAAATGAGCGCGTCGGACACAAAGGGATGCGGTTGGGTGATCGCCAGACGCAGAAGGGAACTTTGGATTTCTGCTGCTGGAAGCGAGGCCAGGCGGAACGCGACCTCGCCCCGCACTTTGGCATCGGGGTCTGTTGCGAGCGCTGCGACCTCGGCGGCCATGCCTGCATCACTCAGCTTGACGGCGGCGGCACGAAGGCGCGGATCGCTGTCTGCGAAGAACGCC
>JBILWF010000623.1:0-2691 GCA_044370075.1 Chthoniobacteraceae bacterium
CCTTTGCATTGGTCCAGCTGGCGGGCGGGGATGCTTTTGGGCGCTCGGTGTGGGTGGCGCGTCCCCCGGAAAAACGGGCGGTGGTGGCGGTGTTTGGAGGAGGTGACCCGAAGGATCGCGCCGGGGCGCGTTACTTTTTCGAACGCGGTTTGTTGGCGCTGGGTTCCTCCCGCGTCGAGCTCGTTGCGGGAGAGTCGTGGCCGGGCGAGCGGGACGGGGAGATCGCCCTGTGGGTCAGCCTCGGAGGCGGCGATGCATCGGCGCATCCGCGGATCCGCGCAGCCGTCGAACGCGGGGCGCTCGCCCTGCTGGTGATTGCCGACCGCGCCGAGGGAGACGCGATCGGAACCTTCGCAGGCGAAACGTGGAAAACCGCGGAGGCGGCCGTGGACGGATTCACCACCCTCGGCAACGTTGACCGGCAGCACCCGGCCTTCGCCGCCTTCCGAACCGCGGCGTTCTCTGATTTCTCGGGAATCCGGTTTTGGCGGCACCGGCGGTTGGAACTGCCTGCGGAAACCACGGCGCAGGTGGTGGCGCGTTTTGAGGGCGGGGTGCCCGCTGCCGTGGATGTGCCTTTGGGAAAAGGCCACGCCCTCGTCTGGGCCAGCGGGTGGCGCCCGGCGGATGCGCAATGGGTGCTTTCCTCGCGGGCCGTACCGTTTCTTTCAAGCTGTCTGGACTGGGCCCTTGGGGGTCGGCAGCCGTTTTTGGTGAATGTCCCGGGCGACACCGTGGTTTTGCCCGATGGCGCCCCGGGGGTGCGCGGTATGCAGGGCGAATGGGTGGATGCGCGCGAGGGGCGGGTCGTTTTCGAGAGTCCTGGAGTTTACACCATGGAACCGGGCGGAGGCGTGGTGGTGGTCAACGTCGCTCGCGAGGAAATCAACACCTCTCCGATGGCCGCTGGAAAGCTCGCGGCGCTGGGGGTTCCCATGGCGGAGGGTGCATCGGCGGACGGTTCGGCGGCGGGCGCGCCCGGGGGGGCGGACGCATCCGTTTTGCTTTTGGCGCGGGAACTGGAGGCGCGCCAGAGTGTGTGGCGCTGGGTTCTGATCGCGGTGATTGTTTTGTTGGGAATTGAAACGTTTTGGTCGGGTCGTTTGTCAAAAAATAGGAGGGCACTTTCATGAGCGAGCAGCACGGAGCTGGGGCGTCGATCGGGGGGGGGAAGCTTCCCCCGGAAGCGGTGCAGGCGGGGCAGAAGCCGGCCCCGGAAAACAGCCGCAGACGGTTTGAAATCGACTGGATCCCGCAGATCCAGGCGGTGGCGGACCGCATGGCCCGCGAGCGGTTGCTCTGGCGTGCGACCCTTTTGCATGCCGTCGTCACGGCCTTGTTTTTGGCCGCGGGATATCTCCAGTTCCGGCATCCGGAGCTGCTCATGGAGAGACCCGTCCTGCCCGTGGCGGTCGTGTTCCTGTTCTGCTGGCTGGCAGGCAGGGCGTGGCGGTCGTGGAGGCCCGATCCCGCCCGCGTGGCGGCCGTTGTCGAGCGCTTTGATTCCACACTGGGCGGCCGGCTCAGCACCGCCGTCGAGCAGGTGGGCGATGACAGTGGTTTTCACTTCCTGCAAAAGCGGCTGTTTGACGAGGTCGCGGACCGCGCCCAAACCGCTCCCTGGCACAGGAGCGTGCCCGCATGGCGGTTGGCCTGCGCCAGGCTGTTTCGTTCCGGATCGGTGATGGCGAGCCTGTTTGCGGCCCTGTTGTGGGTTGCCCCCCAGTGGATTCCCGGGATGCCTCAGGGCGTGATGAAGACGGCCGCGGAGCAGCCCGGGGAATCCCCGCTCATGACCGCGGAAGTCCAGCCGGGAGACGTGGAACTCGAAAAAGGAACGCGCCTTTCGGTGAGTGCACGGCTTACGCAGATGGCGCCCGGTGTGCAGTTGGTGTACCGCACGCGCTCCGCGCAAAAGGACGGGGACCATTCCGCCCCCCCCCAGCGCATGCCGATGCGCGAAGCCCTCGGCGAGCCTCTCTACGGCGCCTCGCTGGAATCGGTGGAGACCGATCTCGAGTATTGGGTGGAGGCGCCCGGGGCCCCGGCCAAACGCTTTCAAGTTACCGTGTTTGAGTTTCCCGCGCTGGTTCAGTCCGACGCACGCGTCCTCTTTCCCGAGGGAACCGAACCGCGGGAAAAGCTTTTTGAAAACGCGCGCAAACTGACCGTTCCGGAGGGATCGGATATCGAGTGGAAACTGCATTTCAACAAGCCCCTCAAAAGCGCCCGCCTCGTCCCCAAAGACAGCAAGGAGGCGGAGTCCGGCTCAGCCCCCCTCGATTTGGCCGTCGCAGAACAAAAAGCACTCTGGAGCCTGCCCGCCGTGTCGGGCTCTCTTCAAATGCGCCTCGAGTTGGAAGATGACCGCGGCCGTCATGCGAAGGAAGCCGTCGAGTTCTCCGTCAAAGTCATTCCCAACCAACCGCCAAAACTCCGCCCGCTGACCCCGCGTCCCGATGCGCGTTTCACGGCGATTGAGGAGGTCGATTTTGATGCCGAGGTCTGGGACGATGGATCCCTCAAACGCTGGGGGGTCACCGTCCAGCTCGGTAACCGCCCGCCCGCGGAGACTGTCCTCGGCGAGGACGGCAAGCCGGGCCAGAAAATCCGCCTCCACCAGGCGCTCGCCCTCGAGGATCTCGGGGTGCAGGTGGGCGAGGCGGTAACGTGGTTTTTTTGGGCGGAGGA